>NZ_RZRY01000850.1:0-2361 GCF_003998035.1 Mesorhizobium sp. M2A.F.Ca.ET.039.01.1.1
ATCGGGGCTTGACGAAAGAGGAGATTTGATCCGCGGCTAATTTTCCTGCTAGTTATGTCAAATTGGCTCTACTTTCTATTGAATTAGGGCCGATCGGGGCGAACGCGTAGGTCAGACCGACGCGCATTTTTGGGCAACAGAGAACGGGCAGAAGCCGCCGCCATGGCGATCAAGGATGTTCAAAAATACATCGAGGAGCAGGGGCTCGTCGAAACGACCGATGAAGAATCGGAAAAGCCGATCTACAGGAAGCCCGGCTTTGAGGGTATTCTAAGCTTTGGCGAAATGGAGCAAATATTCAGCCAGTTCATCCGCGAGCACCGCGACGCCAAGCGGCTGAACCGCGCGCAGATGGGTACAATGGTCGGCCTGCACGAGACCATCTTCGCGCGCTATGAGCGGGCCTTCTCCAAGCTCCAAGCGACGCGGCTGATCCATCTTTGCGAAATTCTCGACTGTTCGCCGGTGGAGATGATTCACGCAGCAGCCCCTCACCTGTTCGGGGAAACCCGGAAGGAAGCCGACGACAAATTGAAGCTGATGTTGCGTATCTTGGACATGCCGGCATCGACGGCATCCAGCCTGCTCGGCATGATCGAAGGATTGGTGGGCGAACGCGACCGCTCAGGTCAGTCATAAGGGAAAAAGAGGCAAATCCCGGCGTGCGCAGTGTCCGCCCGCCCGCGACCTGCCGGTCACGCGCCCGCTTCGCGCTGCAGTCGTCGGGGATGCGCGCCGGCGGGCCGACCTTCGCGAGAGGATCGTCACGCGAATGCGCGGAGACCGCTTGCGGGCTCGGGGAGCGCCATTTGGGGCGCGAGTAGAGCCGTGCCCGAAGGGCCTCGCCCAACGCTTCCTTACCGAAGACAAGCCAACCATGCGTCGGCCGACGCTGCGATCCATCATCTCCACGAATCGGTCCTGCGGGATCGATTCAGCAATGTCGTTGGACGCCACTTCCGCAGGAAGCGAGACTCCGGCCATGGATCACGAGAAAACAGTGCCAGTTCATCTTCACCGCATCGACCCGTCACGGAACATGCGGCGTTTCTATTTGCTCGCCATCCAGCCGACCCTGTTCGGCGGCGCCTCCGTCATCCGCAACTGGGGAAGGATCGGCACCAACGGCCAGTCTATGATAGAGACGTTCGACAGTGAGGATGACGCGGCGAGCGCTTCGATGCGACTCGAACGTACGAAGCGTCGCAAGGGATATCGCGACAGCAGCGCCGCGTGAAATCTGAGTCGCAGAGTAGGACGAAATAGCCAAGAATCCCGCGATTTTCGGTGGATGCGGGCGTTACTCGAACGCCTGCCCTACCCTTACGGCGAATTGGTTGCCATAGGGGAGGGATTGATCCACCAGCGAGGAGAGTTCTCGACATGACTACAGCGACCGAGATTGCCGACAAGATTGCCGCAACTCAGAACCTGACCATGGCGCAGGCCAAGGCCATTGTTGACGGCGTCTTTAAGGAGATTGCGTCCGCGGCGGCGAGCGGGGCCGAGACGAACATCCCCGGCTTCGGAAAATTCAAGGTGAAGGCCGCAATCCGGCTACCGGCGGAACGATCAAGATCGCGGCCTCGAAGAAGTTGGCCTTCGTGCCGGCGAAGGCCGTGAAGGACGCGCTCAACGGCTGAGGCCGACAAGCGCGTCCAATGCGCGACACCCCTAGAAGGGCGGATCGCTGCTGAAGAGGCTTTCCTGCTCGGCCCAGATCGCCTCGCGCTCGGCCAGCGCCATCGCCAGCTCCTCCTTGATCCAGCGCCGCTCGTCGGCGTCGACGGCGTTCCGCAGCTCGGCCCGAAGCTCTTCAATGTGTTGATCGATCGACATCGTCATCTCCTTGATGTTTGTGAAGGACGACGCCGGCGGCGATGGCGGGCCGGAGGGGTCAAGGATCGCGCAGCGACCGCCGGAGGCGGCGAGTGGGGGAGCCGAAATGCGCAAGCATTTTGGGGGGACCGCTCGTCCTTGAGGCCTTCGGAGCGCCATGGCACCATGGGACGACCTGAGCAGAGACCCCGTGCCCGGATATGCGACCGGAAACCGAGAAGCACGCGCGGCACCGTCCCGTGTGAGGCGCCAACGTGACCACCGTGACAGGTCAGCGTTGTGATGACGTTCGACGGAGGCGGCCCGGGTTGGCAAAAAAAGAGGCCCGTGCCGGACGCTTGCCCGGCACGGGCCTCTTTCGTGGCTACTTCGATCGCAGATGCCGCAAGAATGCTGCGAGCGGGCCGCCATGCGGCTGTCCGTCGGCGCCCTTGGCGAGATGTTCTACAAGCAGCAGTGCGACATCGTCGGGAAGCGGCATGAAGTCGAACCCGCGTGATCGCGCTGCCGCGTGCAGCGCGT
>NZ_RZRY01000851.1:0-2360 GCF_003998035.1 Mesorhizobium sp. M2A.F.Ca.ET.039.01.1.1
CTTCTTGGTTGAGCATGACCTTGTCCGAAAACCGGTGGCCACTTTTCGGGGTCATGCTCGGGGCGCGCCGCTTCCTGGAGCGGCGCGCCATAAGCTTCATTCGGCTGCGTCGGGCAGACGCGTCGGAGCCTCTTCGACCTGGGTGTTTTCCAGCTCCACATTGAGGCCGAGCGAGCGCATTTCCTTGACGAGAACGTTGAAGCTCTCCGGAATGCCCGCCTCGAACGTGTCGTCGCCGCGCACGATCGCCTCGTAGACCTTGGTGCGGCCGGCCACGTCGTCCGACTTCACCGTCAGCATTTCCTGCAGCGTGTAGGCGGCGCCGTAGGCTTCGAGCGCCCAGACCTCCATTTCGCCGAAGCGCTGGCCGCCGAACTGCGCCTTGCCGCCCAGCGGCTGCTGGGTGACGAGCGAGTACGGACCGATCGAACGCGCGTGGATCTTGTCGTCCACCAGGTGGTGCAGCTTGAGCATATAGATATAGCCCATCGTCACCTTGCGATCGAACGGCTCGCCGGTGCGACCGTCATAGAGCTGCGACTGACCGCTGGTGTGCAGGCCTGCCTGCTCCAGCATGGTGTTGATGTCGACCTCATGCGCGCCGTCGAACACCGGTGTCGCGATGGAGACGCCGCGGCGCATCTGCTCGCTCAGGCGAACGATGCTCTCGTCGTCATATTCGCGGATCGGCTCGTTGCGGTCGTTGGCCGGCATGAAGCTTTCCAGCGTCTTGCGCAGCGGCTTGATGTCGCCACCACCCTTATACGCGTCGATCAGCTCGCCGATCTTCCTGCCCATGCCGGCGCAAGCCCAGCCAAGATGCGTTTCCAGGATCTGGCCGACATTCATGCGGCTCGGCACACCCAGCGGGTTGAGCACGATATCGGCATGCGTGCCGTCCTCGAGGAAAGGCATGTCCTCGACCGGAACGATGCGCGACACGACACCCTTGTTGCCGTGACGGCCGGCCATCTTGTCGCCCGGCTGCATCTTGCGCTTCACCGCCACGAAGACCTTGACCATCTTCATGACGCCCGGAGGCATTTCGTCGCCGCGCTGCACCTTCTCGACCTTGTCCATGAAGCGCTGCTCGAGCGCCTTCTTGGACTCGTCGTACTGGCCACGCAGAGCCTCGAGCTCGCTCTGGAGCTTCTCGTTCTCCACGGCGAACTGCCACCACTGCGAACGCGGATACTCGTCGAGCGTGTCCTTCGATAGCTTCGAGCCCTTCTTGAAGCCCTTCGGCCCGGCAATCGCTTCCTTGCCGACCAGCATGTCGGAAAGACGCGCGTAGACGTTGCGGTCGAGGATCGCCTGTTCGTCGTCGCGGTCCTTGGCCAGACGCTCGATCTCCTCGCGCTCGATCGCCATCGCGCGCTCGTCCTTCTCCACGCCGTGGCGGTTGAAGACGCGCACTTCGACGACCGTGCCGAAGGTGCCCGGAGGCATGCGCATGGAAGTGTCGCGGACGTCCGAGGCCTTTTCGCCAAAGATGGCGCGCAGAAGCTTTTCTTCCGGCGTCATCGGGCTTTCGCCCTTCGGGGTGATCTTGCCGACCAGGATGTCACCCGGCTGCACCTCGGCGCCGATATAGACGATGCCGGCCTCGTCGAGGTTCTTCAGCGCCTCCTCCGAAACGTTCGGAATGTCGCGCGTGATTTCCTCCGGCCCGAGCTTGGTGTCGCGCGCCATGACCTCGAACTCCTCGATGTGGATCGAGGTGAAGACGTCATCGGCCACGATGCGCTCGGAGAGCAGGATCGAGTCCTCGTAGTTGTAGCCGTTCCACGGCATGAACGCGACCAGCACGTTACGGCCGAGCGCCAGATCGCCGAGCTCGGTCGACGGACCGTCGGCGATGATGTCGCCCTTGTTGACGCGGTCGCCCATGCGCACCAGCGGCCGCTGGTTGATGCAGGTGTTCTGGTTCGAACGCTGGAACTTCATCAGCCGGTAGATGTCGACGCCCGACTTGCCGGGATCGAGGTCTTCCGTGGCGCGGATAACGATACGGGTGGCGTCCACCTGATCGACCACGCCGCCGCGGCGAGCGCCGATGGCCGCGCCCGAGTCACGGGCGACGACCGGCTCCATGCCGGTGCCGACGAACGGCGCCTCGGCGCGCACCAGCGGCACGGCCTGACGCTGCATGTTCGAGCCCATCAGCGCGCGGTTGGCGTCGTCGTTCTCGAGGAACGGGATGAGCGCCGCCGCGACCGACACCATCTGCTTCGGCGAGACGTCCATCAGGTCGACGTTCTCGCGCGGCGCCATCATCACTTCGCCGGCGTTACGGCAAATGACGAACTCGTCGACGAAGCTGCCGTTCTTGTCGAGCTCGGCGTTGGCCTGCGCGACAT
>NZ_RZRY01000852.1:0-2350 GCF_003998035.1 Mesorhizobium sp. M2A.F.Ca.ET.039.01.1.1
CCGGACGAGATCCAGCGCGAGCTCGACAACAATGCGCAGGGCATCCTGGGCTACGTCGTGCGTTGGATCGACCAGGGCGTCGGCTGCTCGAAAGTGCCCGATATCAACGATGTCGGCCTGATGGAGGATCGCGCGACGCTGCGCATCTCCTCGCAGCACATCGCCAACTGGCTGCGCCACAAGGTCTGCTCGGAAATCCAGGTCAGGGACTCGCTGCAGCGCATGGCGGCGATCGTCGACCGCCAGAATGTCGGCGACCCGCTCTACCGCCCGATGGCGCCCGACTTCGACAATTCCATCGCCTTCCAGGCCGCCTGCGACCTGGTGTTCAAAGGGACGAGCCAGCCCAACGGCTATACCGAGCCGGTACTGCATGCGCGGCGGCTGGAGCTGAAGGCGCGGGACAGGCAGGGCTCCGCCTGAGTCTGCCGGCTGGTCGACGGCTGCGGCCCTTACGCGCCTTTGCTTGGCCGCGACAGGAACACGTCCGTGTGCCTGACATGCGCCGGTGTGTCGCGAAACGGCGCGCAGGGCCTGAAGCCGAATGCCTCATACACGGCGATGGCGCTTTCCATGTAGAAGATCGTCTGGATCAGCACCGTGCGGGCGGGGCCTTTGTCGATCTCCGTCAGGACCGCGCCCATCAGCGCGCGGCCTATGCCTTGCCCCCGGAAAGCGGCGTCGACGAAGAACCTGTGAAGTTCAACCGTGCTTTCGCCGAACGGATCGAAGGCTAGGCAGCCCGCCGGCAGGCCTCCGGATCTGGCGATGAACGCCATCGCATCCGGCGCGCCGAACTGCGCGGCCAGCTGCGGGCCGCTTGTTTCGGGATGGAACGGAGCCCTCACATCCGCGGCCGAGACGCCATGCGGCGCCGAAGCGTCGACGTCCCATTGCGCGAGCTTGCGGCAGAGCCCCGCCAGTGTCTCGAAATCTTCGGCGCTGCGCGCCGGCAGAACTGAAATCATCCCTCGCCCCCGCGCGGATCGGCTCCAACATACCACGCGCAATTTCCGGACGCGATTGCGCGTTCAAAGAGTTGTAACGCCCAGGCGGCCACCTCGCAAACGCTTGACGGATGCGTATCTACCTTCTAGTAGGTAGGAAATCAAATCGAAGGAAAGTTAACATCATGTCTGCACAAACGAGCGGTCAAGGCCGCGCCAACTCCTCAAACGGTTGGCTCAAAAGCTATTACTATCTGCGCTTTGCCGTATCGGCAGCCTGGGTCCTGGCAGCCTTCACCGTCGCGAAGATGGTGCCGCCGCTGGCCGCCGTCATGCTGATCGCCTACCCGCTGTGGGACGCGCTTGCGAACTACCTCGACGCGCAGCGCAGCGGCGGTCTCGGCCGCAACAGGTCGCAGCTGCTCAACTTCGTCGTCAGCATCGTCACCGCGATTGCGGTTGCCATCGCGCTTGGCCACAGCATGAACGCGGTGCTCGCGGTCTATGGCGTCTGGGCCGTTTTCTCCGGTGCGTTTCAGCTTCTGACGGCGGTTCGTCGCTGGAAGACCAACGGCGCCCAGTGGGCGATGATCCTGAGCGGCGCCCAGTCGGCGTTGGCCGGTCTCTTCTTCATCAAGATGGCGGGCGGCGCGGAGGCCATCGGCATCGCCAATGTCGCGCCCTATGCCGCTTTCGGCGCCTTCTATTTCCTGGTGTCCGCCGTCTGGCTTTCGGTGAGCGACCTGCTTCGCAGGTCGCCGCAGGCCGCGCGTTGAGATTTCTGCCGCCGGAGATTAGAGCAATTCCAGGAAAAGTGTGCGCGGTTTTCCGGCAGGAATTGCGTCAAAACAAGGAGATAGAGCGTTTCGCCGTTTCCGTGAAACGGTGAAACGCTCTAGGCATGCTTATGGACAGGCCCTCGAATACAGCCGACGACATCCTGGCCGCCGCGCGACGCTTCATCGTCGCCGGCGGCTATAACGGCTTCAGCTACGCCGATATCGCCGAGGTGGTCGGCATCCGCAAGGCGAGCATCCATCATCATTTCCCAAGCAAGGTCGACCTCGTGCAGACCCTGGTCAGGCGCTACCTCGAGGATGCCGTGACGGGCATGACGGAACTTGAGCGCAATGTGCCTGAGCCGCCCGAGCTGCTGCGAACCTATGCCGGCTTCTGGGCCCAGTGCATCGAGGACGCGAGCAGGCCGTTTTGCGTCTGCGCGTTGCTGGCGAGCGAGCTTCCGGTTCTGCCGCCCGAAGTTGCCGCCGAAGTGCGAGCCTATTTCCGGTTTCTCTCGGGCTGGCTGACGGGTGTTATCGAGCGCGGCGCCGAGCAAGGCACATTGACGATCGCCGCCGCGCCGCGCGTCGAGGCCGAGGCCTTCATGGCGACCGTGCACGGGG
>NZ_RZRY01000853.1:0-2350 GCF_003998035.1 Mesorhizobium sp. M2A.F.Ca.ET.039.01.1.1
CGCCTCAGCCGCCCAAGAAAGAAAGCTACTTAGAAACTCTTCCGAGACATCAATTTTCTGATCACTCCATCGGAAGCTTTTGTCTTCGGCAGACAGGCCGTAGTGAATGGTGCGTTCGTTCCCAGCTTCTTCGATCTTCTTCAGTGCGTTCTTTCGCGAGCCGTAGAGCCGATCTTCAATATGCTCGAAATGATCCCTTGCTCTCTTGTATGCTGAGAGATCCAAAGCCCCAACATGGCTAGCCATTTCGGCGCCCAAGACATTTGACGCTAAGACAATTCCATCCTTCACTCTGTCGATAGCGATTAGAAAAAAGTGCAACTCTACCAACGCGCGTTTGTATCTCTTCTGCCGCCACGCATCGAACATCAAAGCATGTTGTCGTTCGACAGCTTCGAGGTATCTGTCGACTAAGCCTAGGCCATCGTGCAGCTGACCAGTTGGGTCTGCAGTTAGGTAAGCAAGCAGTTGCTCAGTTTCGTCGTTCATGGGGTAAACAATAACGCCTTGAGTGACATATACTAGGCCACCTTCACCCCGCCTTCCTCCCCATCATCCCGTAGTGCACCGCCAACAAATCCAGCCCGACCTTCAGCAGCTTCACCACTACATCCCTTCCCTCGCCGCTACGCTCGGCGATGGCCTTCACCGACAGGCCTTCGAGGCAAGTCTTGCGCACCACCTCCGCCACCTCCCAATGGGCGAGCGCGGCGGCTGCATGGGCATGCGCCCGGCCGGCTGAGAGGACGCGGTCGGGGACGCCGCCGCCGACGCGGCTGGCGTCAACGCGTTCGCTCCAGGATTGCGGCTGCAGGCCGTGCCGGGCGGCGCGCTCGAAATCGTCGCGAAAGCGCTGGCCGGCCTCGCGCTGCTGGCGCGTCAGCGAGGTGATGCCGGTGAGCGGGTCGACATTGCGCAGGCGCACGATGCCGCCGGTGGAGGTGTAGCCGCCGTTCGACACTTCGTAGACGCGGCGCGCCTCGGCCGTGCCAGCGGTCAGCCGCTGGCGGCCGAAGGCGTCCTGCTTGAGGGCGAAGTCATGGCCGACCTCGCGGCGGATGCGCACCTGCGCGGCCTCGCCCTTGGGAAGCTTTGGGGGTTGGGGTTTCTTTGAGGGCTTGCGGGGCATGGGTGCGGTCCTTTGTGGGGTGGGACGTTGCAGAACTTGGGTTCCTCGCCCCCGCAACGCGGGGGAGAGGTGGCCGCGAAGCGGACGGAGAGGGGGGACGCCCTCCGCGAAGCCAATGGCGTACGGTGGGTGTTCTCGTTCGGCTTCGCGTGTGATGCGAGGTGCCGGGTTCTCAGCCGGCTTTGATTTCGCGGAGGGCGTCCCCCTCTCCGTCGCGGCTTCGCCGCGCCACCTCTCCCCCGCATTGCGGGGGCGAGGAACTGGCGCCTAGCTGGACACTCCGCTTCGCCGTCAGCTCCCGCATCAGCCGCCTCTCGCGCACTTCGATGGAAAGCTGGGCGCTCGACGGGCAGAACTGGGCGTTGGCCATCTTGGCCTCGCCGCGAATGAAGCGCCGGATCGCGGCCTCGACGTCTTGAAGCTCGGCATCCTGCACGGCGGCCAGATAGCCGCGCAGCTGCATCTCGGCGTCAGCCAGCGCGGACTGCGGGAAGCAGGAAAACATCGCGGCTAGCGCCTTCGCCGCCTGCTGCAATTCGGCTGCAGTCATTGATCTCCTCGATGATTGCGTTGGCGGCATCGACATGGGTTTTGCGCCCACGCCATTTTTGTCCGGGCGCGGCCGGGCGATCCGAAACTGCTTTTCCATTCCTGTTCCGCGAAGCGGAGGAAGAAAACGCCGGGGCGTTTTCTTTTGATGGATCGATGGATTGTGGACTCTGGAAGTCTGGACTCTGGGGCTTATCGCCCGCCTTATCCCCGGCCCTTGCCCGCCGCTTATCCGGGGGCGAAAAAGCCCTTTCCTTCGAAAGGCTTGGGTTGCCGCCCTTCAAGCCGTTCTTGCGCGCCGCGCGCGCCTTGCGGGCGTCGGCGATCATGCGTCGGGAATAGATGCGGCCGTGGCGATCGCGCGAGAAGACGCGGTTGCCTTCCAGTTCGGAAAGCAGCGCGCCAAGCTCCCCCTCCGCACAGCCGGCAAGGCGGGCAAGGGCCGTCTCCTCCAGCCCCTTGCCGGCGATCGCGACATAGCCGATGGGCTCGTGCGCGGCGGCAATGCACAGCATGCGCATCCAAAGGCCCTGCGCCGCGAGCGAGCACAGCCGCAGGTTCGGATCGGACTCCCAGTCCGACCAGAAGAATTTCGACCAGATCGTGCCGCTCATGGGGTGGGCTCGGTGGCGGGGCATTGGCGATTGGCCAATCTCCCCCCTTGTGGGGGAG
>NZ_RZRY01000854.1:0-2349 GCF_003998035.1 Mesorhizobium sp. M2A.F.Ca.ET.039.01.1.1
GCCCACAGGTCGAGCAGCGTCGTCTGCATGCGCTCACGCGTCAGCGCGTCGAGCGCGCCGAGCGGTTCGTCGAGCAGAAGGAATTCGGGTTCTGCGGCCAAGGCTCGGGCAAGGCCGACGCGCTGGCGCATGCCGCCGGAAAGCTCCCAGATCCGCTTGTCGCCGGCGTCGGCGAGCTTGACCAGCGACAGCAATTCGTCGGCGCGGCGTGCTCTGCTATCGGCCGGGACGCCGCGCAGCCTAAGCGCGAAGGCCACATTTTCCCGCGCCGTCAGCCAGGGGAACAGCGCATCGTTCTGGAACACCACGGCACGATCGGAGCCGGGCCCGGTGATCGGCCGGCCGTCCACCGTGGCCAGGCCGCCCGCGGGCTCGACCAGGCCGGCGGCGACGTTGAGCAGCGAAGTCTTGCCGCAGCCGGAACGGCCGACCAGCACGACGAAATCGCCCTTCGCAATGTCGAGCGAAACCCGCTCGACCGCCGGCACCAGTTGGCCGTCATAATGGACGCTGATCTTGTCGAGGGTGAGATGCGTCATGCGGGCCTCTGCTGGATCAGGTGTTGGATCCTGGGGCCTGCCCCAAAGCCGCGCCTCGTAAGCGGCTTCGGGACAGGCAAGCGCAAGGCCAGGGAAGGAGGCCGCGCTTCCGAACAATCCCCGGAAAGGCGGTCATCCTTCCGGGAATCGCATGGAGAAGGCTCAGTTCGAGGCGAGCGCCTCGCTGGCATATTTCGCCGTCACATATTTCGAATAGTCGGGCAGCACGGCGTCGACCTTGCCCTGCTCCTTGAGGAAGGCGGACGCCGCCGCGACGGCCTTGACGGTTGCGCCGCCGAGGAACTTGTCCGAAGCCTGTTCTTCAAGCGACGGGAAGACATAGCCCTTGAGCAGCTCCGGCACCTCTTCCAGCTTGGCGCCGGTGAGCTTGGCGATCTTGCCGGCTTCCGGCGATGACACCGACCAGGCCTCCGGCTTGGCGAGGAACTTGGCATAGGCTTCGCCGGTCACCTTGACGAAGTCGCGCACGGCTTCGGGGTGCTTTTCGGCGAAATCGGTGCGCACGATCCAGGCGTCGAAGGTCGGCGCGCCCCAGGCGGCTACCTGCGAAGAGTCCAGCACCACCTTGCCGGACGTCTTCACCTGGCCGAGCGCCGGGTCCCAGACATAGGCCGCGTCGATGTCGCCGCGCGCGAAGGCGGCGGCGATCTCCGGCGGCCTCAGATTGAGGATCTGCACCGACTTCGGATCGACATTCTCATGCTTCAGCGCCGCGAGCAGGCTGTAATGCGTGGTCGAGACGAACGGCACGGCGACCTTCTTGCCGGCCAGATCCGCGACCTTCTCGATGCCGGAGCCGTTGCGGGCGACCAGCGCCTCCGACGGACCGATCAGCCCGACGACGAAGATGGTCTGGATCGGTAGCTCGCGGCTGGCGGCCGCGGCCAGCGGGCTAGAGCCGACATAGCCGATATCGACCGAGCCGGAGGCGATCGCGGCGATGACGTCGGCGCCGGAATCGAACTTGCGCCAGTCGATCGCCGCCTTGGTCGCCTTTTCATAGGCGCCGTCCGCCTGCGGCACTTTCGAAGGCTCGACCACCGTCTGGTAGCCGATGGTGATCTTGAGATCCTCGGCGCTGGCAGGGCCGAGCAGGGCGGCGCCGGCAAGAGCGGCGGCCGACGAAAGCAACAGATCGCGTCGTGAAAGGATTGACATTGAAAGGCTCCATAAACCCCTGAAAACTGGATTGCCTTTCTATCGTCCGTTAATTCTATCAGGTTTGTAGAGTTAAATCCTTCCAACGAAGGGCGCTTTGTTGGAAAAGTGTCGCCGGGTAACGGCGGAACGGGCGCAAAGGAACGGTCGCGGGGTTGGTGCGGGTGGACGCGGCGCCAGCCGCGCTCTTCGGTGCCCCCGGGTGGTTAGCAAAGCCCTCCTTCCAGTCGTCATTCTAGGGCGGAGCAAGGAGCGAAGCGACGCGCGCAGACCCTAGAATCCATGCCGTGAAATAGAAGAGATGCTGCGGTGCAGACCTATCTTTCGGCGGGGGTAGATAAGGGTTCTATTCTCTACCGTTGCACCTCTCGCGAAGGTAACGGCTAGGGTCTACGCGCCGCTTCGCGTCGCTCCGCCCTAGAATGACGAAGTCGTTGGGTTGGCGCTCCCTTTCAAAGATACCAAAGCGGACTCTCCGGGCTAGAATGACGACAGCGGATGCGGCGCCCTTCCACAATCGCGGCAGTCTGAACGAAAATCCTCCTGTCACCGGATTTCAGCAAATCCATGCTTCAAATCGCCGGCGAATTGGAACCATCATTTCGTGCCCAGCCCTCTTAGTATAGTAATC
>NZ_RZRY01000855.1:0-2343 GCF_003998035.1 Mesorhizobium sp. M2A.F.Ca.ET.039.01.1.1
GTTGGGCTTCAGGGGGGCGAGGGAGCTGTCGAAGGCGAAGATCGCCCGGTGGGTTCCCTTCCTGTCTCCGTGGGCGTTCCTGGTCTCCGTCACCCTGACTCTGACCCAGTCGGTGGGTCCCTGCGCGTAGATCTCGTTGCCGAGCGCGTCCTTGCCGGGCTCTATCCTGAAGAACGGCATCGGGACCCAGCGGTCGAGGAATACCTGGAGCGCCTGCGCCTTTGTGATGTCGTACGCCTCGTCGCCGCCTTTCTGGGGATATGGCTGCTCGCCGGAATCAGGATCGTCGTCGGTCCAGTTGGGCAGCAGGCGGGCCAAGGGCTTCCCGTCAGGTCCCGTCTCGGCGGGCGACACCCTTTCGACGAAGGACCGCGACAGGCGGGGGGATCCGTCGAAGTCGAATCCGAACTCAACGAACTGGATGCCGCTATCCGGAACCAGGGTGAAGCCGTCCCCGAAATCGGCGAGGTTGGTCAGCATTGATGCATCCTGTCTGGCTGGCGGCGGCCTGCGTCGGTCATGGGACGTCGAACTCCAGGACTTTCTGGATCGCGGTGCGAGACTCCTGCGCCGCATGTCCGCGCCCGGTTTTCTCGCTTTGCCCCCGCTTCAGGATCACGGTGAAATCCGTCCCGCCGTTCTCCCGCAAGCGGTAGGGCCTGACGCCTATCTCGTAGTGGCCTGGCGGCGGCGATTGATCGCCCCACGTCACGTTCTCGACGGAATGCGGCTGGTCTCCCGAGATGTTCATGTCGAGCCGATGCTGGCCGCCGCAGTGGTTTCCTCCCAGCGGAATGACCTGGCCGTCGGGACACGTGACGTAAAGGTCGAGGTCGGACGGGCCGTCCCACGTCAAGGTGACGGCCGTCTCGCCTGCGGTCATCGTGATCCCCTTTTCCTTAAGGAGCTTGTCGGCGTCCACCGCCGCGCTGTCTCTCGGCGGAGCCGTCGGCTGGGCAGGCTGGCACGAGTTCAGGTGCCGGCGCAGCTGCTCCTCGAGCACGGCCGACTCGGCCATCAGCTCCTGGGTTCTCGCGCTGGCCTGGTCCACCTCGGGCAGCGGGGCGGCAAGCGCGCAATAGGCTCCGCCTCCCTTCCCGAAGGCGGTGACCCCGAAGGGAAGGTTAACGCCGCAGGCCGGCAGAAGCAGCCAAGCGACCGCGGCGGCAAGCGCGATGGGGACGAGCCACATGAGGGCTCTCGCGAGCGGCCCCCACGGCCTTGCGGCGGGTGAGCGCGGAGGTTCCTCGACCTTGCCCTCCGGTTGCGGGATGCGGTCCGTTGGCGCGGTGATCGTCCCGCCGCCGCTTGTCTTTCCGCTGTGGCTTTCGTATCCCCATGCCGTGAGGACGAGCGTCCCGTCGCCCTCCGAGACCCAGACGTTCTCCTCCGCCGGGTATGTCACCGCGTAGCGCAGCGCGGTTACCGTGGACCTGGAGGCGGGGTCGCCCCGGGCCTCGCGCGCCGCAGCGGCACGCAGGACCGCGTCGACGGCCTGGCGGAGGCGCGCCCTGTAGGCGTCCGCCGTCTCCTGGGGGAGCGCCGTCATCCGCACGAGCGGCTCCTCGCGCTCCGTGTACCAGTCTATCCCCGCGCCGTCCTTGCGGGGCACCGGCTCCGCCAGCTCGAGGCCGATCCCGTTGGGGAATTCCCGGCTGAGCACGGCCTGCATCCGATGGACCGACCGCTCGGCGGTGGACCCGAGCGGGCGCATGAGGCTGAGCTCGGTTGTTGCGAAGAACTGGCTCACTGGGCGGCCCCCGGCTGCCCGGCCGCGACAGCCCCGGCGGCAGGGGCGCATAGCGTGCTCGCCGTGGCCGCCGTCACGCCGTTCGAGGACAGGAACTGGATCGCGTCGCGCGCGCTGAGGGAGAAGTTCAGCTTCTGGGCGTTCTCGTTGTCAAGGATCATGAATGTGTTCACCCCGACCGCCCTGCCGCAGGCGTCCGCCAGCGGACCGCCGCTGTTGCCGCGCGAGACGTTCGCCGAGTGGGTGATGACCTTGGTCGTCCCGTCCCGGGGCAGCGCCATGACGTTGCCCACCGTGGTGACTATCTCGAGATTGCCTATCCCGCTGGTGTCGCCGTTGATGATGTCCCGGTAAGTCCTGTCCATGGACATCACGAAGCCAGGAAAGCCGCCCGCGACGACGCTGTCCAGCCTGCCGATCTCGGTCGAGAGCTGCAGGGGCGTCACGCCGCCGGGCGCGTCGTCCACCTGCAGGAGGGCGAAGTCCGGCTGCCCGGCCTCGCTGCCGGCGGACGTTGCGACGACATGCGCCTGAACCGCGCGGCCGAGCGCCTTGCTGGCCACGTACACCGTGTCGCCGGCGCCCTCTACGAC
>NZ_RZRY01000856.1:0-2334 GCF_003998035.1 Mesorhizobium sp. M2A.F.Ca.ET.039.01.1.1
TCACAACGGTGAGCCCGACCTATGCGCAGGAAATCCGCTCGCCGGAGTTCGGCATGGGCCTCGACGGCCTGATCAACATGCGGGCCACCGACCTCTACGGCATCGTCAACGGCATCGATGTCGACATCTGGAACCCTCAGACGGACAAACATCTGGTCGCCAATTATTCGGCCGAAACGCTTGCCGCCCGCGCCAAGAACCGCAAGGCCGT
Source organism: Mesorhizobium sp. M2A.F.Ca.ET.039.01.1.1 (assembly GCF_003998035.1). Classification (NCBI taxonomy): domain Bacteria; kingdom Pseudomonadati; phylum Pseudomonadota; class Alphaproteobacteria; order Hyphomicrobiales; family Phyllobacteriaceae; genus Mesorhizobium; species Mesorhizobium sp. M2A.F.Ca.ET.039.01.1.1. The sequence continues at coordinate 212 of NZ_RZRY01000856.1, forward strand.
CGAGGAGCGCTTCAGCCTGAAGGCGGATGGCAGCCCGATCGTCTGCGTCGTCAGCCGGCTGACCTGGCAGAAGGGCATGGACATACTGGCGGCGGTCGTCGACGGCATCGTCGCCGCCGGCGCGCGCCTCGCCATTCTCGGCTCGGGCGATGCCGGCCTCGAAGGCACGCTGCTTGCCGCCGCCGCGCGGCATCGCGGCCGTGTCGGCGTCGTCGTCGGTTACGACGAGGGGCTGTCGCATGTCATGCAGGGCGGCTGCGACGCCATAATCATACCCTCGCGTTTCGAGCCCTGCGGGCTGACCCAGCTCTACGGCCTGCGCTACGGCTGCGTGCCGGTCGTCGCCAGGACCGGCGGCTTGGCCGACACCATCATCGACGCCAACGAGGCGGCGTTGTCGGCTGGCGTCGCCACCGGTTTCCAGTTCGCGCCCAACAATGGCGGCGCGATGCTCCATGCGATCCAGCGGCTGGTCGAGCAGCATGCTCGCCCGGCGACCTGGGCTTCGATCCAGCGCCAGGGCATGAAGGCCGATGTCTCCTGGGACAAGAGCGCCGAAAGATACGTCGAACTCTATCGCTTGCTGCATTCGAAAAGGGCTGCCTGAGGCATGATAAAAACCGTCCCCACCAAACCCTATACCGACCAGAAGCCCGGCACGTCCGGCCTGCGCAAGAAGGTGCCGGTGTTCCAGCAGGAGCACTATGCCGAGAACTTCATCCAATCGATCTTCGACGCGCTGGACGGTTTTGAGGGCAAGACGCTGGTGATCGGCGGCGACGGCCGCTTCTACAACCGCGAGGTCATCCAGAAGGCCATCGCCATTGCCGCCGGCAACGGCTTCGGCAAGGTGATGGTCGGCCGGGGCGGCATTCTCTCGACGCCCGCCGCCTCCAACGTCATCCGCAAATACAAGACATTCGGCGGCATCATCCTGTCGGCCAGCCACAATCCCGGCGGCCCGCACGAGGATTTCGGCATCAAATACAATGCCGGCAATGGCGGCCCGGCGCCGGAGAAGGTCACCGACGCGATCTTCGCCAGGTCGAAGGAGATCAAGAGCTTCAAGATCGCCGATATCGGCGAGATCGACATCGACACGATCGGCACCGTCAAGGCGGGCGACATGACCGTCGAGATCATCGACCCGGTCAAGGACTATGCCGAGTTGATGGAGAGCCTCTTCGACTTCGAGGCGCTGAGGAAGCTCTTTAAGTCCGGCTTCCGCATGCGTTTCGATGCCATGCACGCGGTGACCGGTCCCTATGCCAAGGAGATCCTCGAACGCCGGCTCGGCGCGCCGGACGGCACCTGCCGCAACTTCAAGCCGCTGCCCGATTTCGGCGGCCATCATCCGGATCCGAACCTGGTGCATGCAAAACATCTCTATGACGAGATGATGGGACCCGACGCGCCGGATTTCGGCGCGGCCTCAGACGGCGACGGCGACCGTAACCTGATCATCGGCAAAGGCATCTTCGTCACGCCCTCGGATTCGGTCGCGATGCTCGCCGCCAATGCCAAACTGGCGCCGGGCTACAAGGACGGCCTGAAGGGCATCGCTCGCTCGATGCCGACCAGCGGCGCCGCCGACCGCGTCGCCGAAAAGCTCGGCATCGGCATCTACGAGACACCGACCGGCTGGAAGTTCTTCGGCAACCTGCTCGACGCCGGCATGGCGACGATCTGCGGCGAGGAAAGCGCCGGCACCGGCTCCAACCATGTGCGCGAGAAGGACGGCCTTTGGGCGGTGCTTCTATGGCTCAACATCCTCGCCGCGCGCGGCGAGAGCTGCAAGCAGATCGTCACCGAGCACTGGGCGACCTACGGCCGAAACTACTATTCGCGCCACGACTATGAGGAGGTCGAGAGCGACCGCGCCAACGCGCTGGTGGATGAGCTGCGCGCCAAGCTCGGTTCGCTGCCCGGAACGAGCGTGCGCGGCTTGAAGATCGCCAAGGCCGACGATTTTGCCTATCACGATCCGGTCGACGGCTCGGTGAGCAAGAACCAGGGCATCCGGATATTGTTCGAAGGCGGCTCGCGCGTCGTGCTGCGCCTCTCCGGCACCGGCACCTCTGGCGCGACGCTGCGCGTCTATATCGAGCGCTACGAACCGGACA
>NZ_RZRY01000857.1:0-2327 GCF_003998035.1 Mesorhizobium sp. M2A.F.Ca.ET.039.01.1.1
GGACAGGCCGATGCCGCCGATCACCGCCACCAGCACGATGTCGTAGAGCAGGGTCGAATTGACGACGCGCGTGTTGATTGAATGCAGGCTGGCCGCTGTGAGCAGGCCGGCGATCAGCGCCACCACCGCCGAAAGCGCGTAGCGCAGCACCAGCATGGGGCGCACCGGAATGCCGATGTTGCGCGCCGCGACCGGGTTGTCGCCGGCGAAATAGATGAAGCGGCCCCATTTGGTGTAGCGCAGGAACAGGAAGACCAGGAACGCCAGTCCGGCAAAGACGAAGACCTCGACCGGTATGTCGAGGAAGCGCACGCCGCCGAGCAGCTCCACCCAATGGCCTTGCGGCACCGGAACGGCATCCTGCGTGATCAGTTGCGAGCGCACATAGCCGAACACGAAGGAGCCGGTAGCCAAAGTGACGAAGATCGCCGGAACGTCCGCATAGGCGACCAGAAAGCCGTTGAGCAGGCCGATGGCTAAAACGCCCGCCAGCACATAGGCGAAGGCGAGCCCATCCGAGGTGCCGGTGTTGAGCAGTTGCAGATACCAGGCGACCGACATCGCCATGATCGCCACCGCCGACAAATCGATGCCGCGGCCGATGATGACGACCGCCATGCCGAGCGCAAGGATGCCGAGCACGGACACCGACCGGACGATTGCCACCAGATTGTCGGCGGTCAGGAACCCGGGCAAACTGAGCGCTGCAGCAGCGAACAGAAGGATGGCGATGGCAAAGACAATGCCTTCCTGATTAAGGCGCCTCCAGTTCGGCCAGCCGATCGCGTTCATCGCTTTGTCTTTCGCCCCGATGGCAAGGCCCTGCAAGCCGCCATCCCGCACGAAAGCTAATCGGCCCGACAGCGGCTCGTCAAATGAATCCGCGTTCAAGGACCGCGCCTCTCCGACTATTTTCCGAGTGGACGCATCGATTGCCGTAACTGGCGCAATAGGCGGAAACTCTTGGGCTTTTTGGCGGCTCGTTGCCCCGATCACGCGGCTCGCGGAAGAACCCGTTCGAGGGCGACGCGGCCGGCGGAATTTGAGTCCGCGAAATCCCCCCGGCCCGACCTCAATTGTTCGTCGAATGCCCCGAAACCTCGGCGCCGGCATTCGCCGGCAGCACCAGGAAACGCGTCGCCGCGGCAAGACCAAGCAGGCCGATCGCGACGAAGGTGATTCTGAAGTCGACGAGGTCGGGCAAGGCTTCGCCCCTGAAGATCTGCGACAAGTTGAGGATCGCCGCCGCGATCGCCACGCCGAACAGCATCGAGATCTGCTGCAGCATGCTCGAGAGCGTCGCCGCCGAGCTTCGCTGCGGCGCGCCGATATCGGCGAAGGCCAGCGTGTTCAGCGCCGTGAACTGCATTGAGCGCGTAAGACCGGCGACCAGCATCAGCGCCGCCACCAGCACCTGCGGCGTCTGCGGCGAGATCGCGCCGCAAGCCATGATCGCCAGCGATGCGATCGCCCCGTTCACCACCATCACGGTGCGGAAGCCGAAGCGCCTGAGCGTCGGCGTCGTGACCGTCTTCATGCCGAGATTGCCGAGGAAATAGGCCAGCACCAACAGGCCGGCATCGACCGGACGCAGACCGAAGCCGACCTGAAACAGCAGCGGCAAAAGGAATGGCGTGGCGTTGATCGCGACACGGAAGACGGTGCCCGCGGCAAGCGTTGAGATCGCGAAGGTCAGCACCTTGAAGGCCGAAAGGTCGAGCAGCGGATGGCGGGCCAGCAAGAGATGGCGAACGGCGAACCAGCCGATCACGATGCCGATGCCGATGGAGCCTATCGTCGGCAGCAGGCCGTCCTCGGGATGCGCCAGGCGTTCGAGCCCGTAAAGCATCACCGCAAGGCCGAGCGAGGTGAGGAAAAAGCCAGGCCAATCGAATGGCTTCGCCTCGGAATCGCGGTCGCCCGGCACGAAGCGGGCAACCAGCGCAAGCCCGGCCAGCCCCAGCGGCGCGTTGATGAAGAAATTCCAATGCCAGGAGAGATAGGTGGTGATGAAGCCGCCAAGCACCGGCCCGACCACCGGCGCGAACAAAGCCGGCCAGGTGATCAACGCCGTCGCGGCGATCAGCTCGGATTTCTCGGCGTTGCGCAGCACCAGGATGCGGCCAACCGGCGTCATCAGCGCGCTGCCCAGGCCCTGCACGATGCGAGCGGCGACGAACTCCGTCAGGCTCTGCGAAAAGCCACAGGCAACCGAAGCCAGCGTGAACAGCGCGATCGCCAGGAGGAAAATATTGCGCGCGCCAAAACGGTCGGCAAGCCAGGCCGACAGCGGCACGAACACCGCCATGGTCAGCATATAGGCGGTG
>NZ_RZRY01000858.1:0-2324 GCF_003998035.1 Mesorhizobium sp. M2A.F.Ca.ET.039.01.1.1
CCGGCATCGACGAGCGTCGCGCCCGCGCGCACCGGCTGGCGCCCGTCGGGCTTCAGGCCGACGCGTTTCTGCGACGGCCCGCGATCGAGGATCGAGCGCAGCGCGTCGGCGCCGATGAAATGGGCGGCGCGGACTTCCTTGGGGATCGCCCACATCAGGCCGGCGCTTGCCGGGTCGATCCCGGGCGTCAGGTCCTGGCCATGCAGGCAGAGCCCGGCCTCGAGGCGCAGGCTGTCGCGGGCGGCAAGGCCGATCCATTGCACGCGCTCGTCTTCCAGGAGTTTGGCGACCAAATCCCGCGCGTCCTTCTCCGGCAGGCCAACCTCGAAACCGTCCTCGCCGGTGTAGCCGGACCGGCTCATGAACCAGTTCTGGCGCGGCTCGATGCCATGCATGAAGAGCAGCGAGCCGGTCTCGATGCCGGCCCGTGCCAAAGCCACCCAGGCATCCGGACCCTGAATCGCCAGGAAGACGCGGTCGAGCGGCTCGACCGTGGCGTCGAAATCGGCGGAGAGCGTGCGCAGATGCTTCTCGTCCTCGATGGCGTTGCCGGCATTGGCCACGACCATGAACCGGTCGTCGCCAAGGCGCGTGACGATCAGGTCGTCGATAATGCCGGCAGCCTCGTTGAGGAAAAAGGTGTATTTGGACTGCGAGATGTCCAGCGCGCCGGCATCAAGCGGGCAGGCCCGGTTCAACAGCGCCGCGGCGCCCGGACCGTCGACTTCGAACAGCTTCATATGCGAGATGTCGAACAGCCCGGCATGCTCGCGCGTGTGCAGGTGCTCCTTCATCACGCCGGGCGGATAGGTGAGCGGCATCGACCAGCCGGCAAAAGCGCCGAAGCGCGCGCCCGCGGCCTGATGCAAATCCTCGAGGGGTAGGTGCCTGGTGTCTTCGCCTGTCATGTCTTCTCCAGAGTCGCACGCAATCGACCGCCATTGGCGGCCTGTTCCGTGCCCCTCTGTCTGAAGCCTGAGAGACTCGCGCCCCGTAACTCTGTCGGCAGCGCTTACACCTTCGGCGCGGGGCCAGGCCCCGACTTTCCAGAGTTGTCTTTCCCGTCAACGGTTCTTTTGCCTGAGAGATTTCGGGCGATTTCCCCTTCGGCGACAGCTTGCGCTGCTCTCTCCCGCAAACAGGTGGGACTCACAAACCGAGCCCCCGACGCGCCATCCATAGCTCGTTGGCGACACCTTGTCACCTCCCAGCGACATCAAAGGTGCGCCGATATTCAGGTGAGGCCGGCCTGACGTGAATCTCAACAAGGCGCGGCCGGCAAGGCTTCGCTAACCACACCATTTGCCGGTTTCTCAAGACACCGCTGATAAACCTGACGGGATAACGCCGGCAAAAGGCGACGGGCAGGGACGGCAGATGGGCGAATTGATCATGAGCGGTCCGGTGGCGGGGCTGACGTCGAAGAACAAGATCACGGCCGAGGACGTGGCAATGCTGCGGCGCGAGGTATTCGCCGACGGCGTGGTGACGCGGGGCGAGGCGGAGGCGCTGTTCGCGCTCGACCAGACGGCGCGTGACAAATGCGGCGAATGGGCACCGTTCTTCGTCGAGGCGGTGACCGACTACATCGTCCACCAGGAAAAGCCGGAAGGCTATATCTCGGAGGAGAATGCCGACTGGCTGGTCCGCACCGTCTCGCGTGACGGCATGGTCGACAGCCGCACGGAACTCGAGCTGCTGGTGCATGTGCTGGAGGAAGCCAAATCCTCGCCCGGCCAGCTTTCGGCCTACGCGCTGGAGCAGGTCGCGCATGCGGTGATCGACGGCAAGGGGCCGTTGATGATCGGCGGCGAGCTGGTTCCGGGCTTGATCGCCAAGGCCGAGGTCGATCTCCTGCACCGCATCCTCCATGCCTTTGGCGGCGACGGCAACATCGCCATTACCAAGGCCGAGGCAGAGGTGCTGTTCAGGATCAATGACCGAACGGCGGCCGCAGACAATGATCCGTCCTGGAACGAGCTCTTCGTCAAGGCGATCGCCAACTATGTCATGTGCTCGGCCGGCTACGAGCCGCCGACGCGCGAAGCGGCGCTGCGCCATGAAAACTTCCTTGACGAGGCAGGCCCGGCGCTCGGTGGGTTCTTCAGCCGGATGGTGTCGGGCGGATTCGCCGCGGTCCTCGAAGCCTATCATTCTCCCGGCGATATCGAGGCCGAATGGGAAGCCAGGAACCGGGCCGCCGAGGCGCTTGCCCGCCGTGCCGAGACGGTCGACGCCGGCGAAGCGAAGTGGCTGGCGGAGCGGATCGGCCCGAACCGGCCGCTCAGCGAGAACGAGCGCGCGCTGCTGACGCTGATCAAGCA
>NZ_RZRY01000859.1:0-1574 GCF_003998035.1 Mesorhizobium sp. M2A.F.Ca.ET.039.01.1.1
CCCTATTATGTCGGCGCGCCGCTGATGCTGCTGGCGGTAATCGCCTCGATGCTTCATGCGCCGGCCTGGGCTACGCGCGGCCTGCTGGGGATCGGCGGCTTGCTGATGCTCTACGGCCTCTATCTCGGCGTCTACCACTCCGGCGTCGAATGGCATTGGTGGGCCGGCCCGACCGACTGCACGGCGGGCGCCGGCCCGGTCGACACCGGCGGCAAGGGCGTGCTCGACGCGCTCGACAAATTCGTGCCGCCCTCCTGCGACAAGGCGGCGCTCCGCATCCTCGGTCTCTCGCTCGCCGGCTGGAACGCTATCGCCAGCCTCGTGCTGGCCGCCGTCGCCTTCCGCAGCGCGTTATCCCGCGACTGAGCCAATTTTCTATCGAACGGCACGGCGGAGAGTTCGTCCAGAAATTCGCCAGCCCGGATTGGCTGGCGCGGCTTTCGAGAACCGGAGCGGAGCGTACTTAAGTACGTGAGCACCGGAAGCGCAGAAAGCTGCGGCAGACGGCCGGGCTCGCGGATTTCTGCCGAACTCTAAGGTTCCAGCTCGACATCCCAGTAGAGATAATCCATCCAGCTTTCATGCAGATGGTTGGGCGGGAACAGGCGGCCGTTGTTGTGCAGGTCGTGCACCGTCGGCTGGTAGGGCTTCTGCAGCGGCCACATCTTGGCCTGCGCCGGCATCATGCCGCCCTTGCGAAGATTGCAGGGCGAGCAGGCGGCGACGACATTCTCCCAGGTCGTCGCCCCGCCGCGATGGCGCGGGATGACATGGTCGAAGGTCAGATCCTCCGGCGTGCCGCAATACTGGCACTGGAAACGGTCGCGCAGGAACACGTTGAAGCGGGTGAAGGCGGGATGCCGGGACGGCTTCACATAGGCCTTGAGGCTGACCACGCTCGGCAGCTTCATCGAGAAGGTCGGCGAGGAGACGGCGTGCTCGTATTCTGCGACGATGTTGACCCGGTCGAGGAAGACAGCCTTGATGGCGTCCTGCCACGACCAGAGCGACAGGGGGTAATAGCTGAGCGGGCGGTAGTCCGCATTCAGCACCAGCGCGGGAAGCCCATCCGGAGATACGGCAACCGTCACGTCCTTCGCCTCCTACATTCCAAACCGAACGGCGCGGATACTGTAAGCCCGACATGACAGGGATGTGAAGCGGATTGTCTCTCGCCGAAACTCTCAAAAACGCATGATTTTCATGCTTTATTGGCCATTTCGACGGGAGGCGCCGCGTCCCTGCCCTTCAGTTCACGATAGTAGGCCCAAAAAAGCCGCGACGCGACACCCCGCCAGGGGCTCCATGATTCGGCCAGCCGGATCAGCATTTTCTCCGGCGGACGCGGGTCGATGCCGAGCGCATGGCCGACCGCCGTCTGCAGCGCGACATCGCGCGCGGGGAAGACGTCCGGATGGCCGGCGGCGAACAACAGATAGCATTCGGCCGTCCATGGGCCGATGCCGGGCACGGCCGTCATCGCGGCGATCGCCTCGCCGGCGTCCAGGGTGCACAGGTGATCGAGATCGAGCCCGCCGGCAACGGCTTGCGCGACCGCGAGCAGCCCGCGCTGT
>NZ_RZRY01000859.1:1584-2321 GCF_003998035.1 Mesorhizobium sp. M2A.F.Ca.ET.039.01.1.1
ACAGACCGGCCTCGCGGAATATGTCCCCGCCGGCGGCGAGGATCGCCTGCGGCGTCAGCGGATCGACTAGCTTGACCAGACGGCCAAAAATGGCGTCGGCGCTGGCGCGGGAAACTTGCTGCGAAACGATGATCGAGGCCAGGCTTCGAAACCCCGGCTCCGACAGCCGAAGCGGCACCTCGCCCGCCTTGCCGCGCACCGTCTCCAACCGCGGATCGATTCGGCAGAGCGCGTCGAGCCCAGTCGCAATGTCGTCGAGCGAGGCGATGCGTTGCACGTTCTTGTTCCCAGGACGCCCGCGAAATGGCAATGGAGGCTAAATACCAACCGGCGAAAGCACCTTTCAACCCGAACGCCGCCCGAGAGATGACGCTCCTGACATTCCGCTTCGCGCCGAGCCCGAATGGCGAACTGCATCTCGGCCATGCCTATTCGGCCCTGCTGAACCAGCAGATGGCGACGCAGGTCGGCGGACGGCTGCTGCTGCGCATCGAGGATATCGACATCGCCCGCTGCACGCCGCAATTCGAGACCGGCATTTTCCGCGACCTCGAATGGCTGGGATTGCGCTGGGAACAGCCGGTGCGTCGCCAGTCGGAACATTTTGCCGAATACCAGGCGGTGCTCGACCGATTGGTCGCCGAGGAACTGGTCTATCCGGCCTTCATGAGCCGGGGCGAGATCCGCGCCTTCATCGCCGAGAGAGGCGGCCGCGACTGGCCGCGCGATCCTGACGG
>NZ_RZRY01000085.1:0-14625 GCF_003998035.1 Mesorhizobium sp. M2A.F.Ca.ET.039.01.1.1
GTTATAGGCCTTGAAGGAGTCGACATCGATCAACAGCAGCGCGAATTCCCGGTCGGACTGGCTTGCCTCGGCAACGACACCGGCCAGCTTCTGATCGAAGGCGCGGCGGTTGCCGACGCCAAGCAGGGGATCGGTGTTGGCAAGCTGCGCCAGTTGGTTGCTGAGCGTGGTCAGCTCTCCCTCGGTGCTCTTGATCTCGGTGATGTCGGAGACGACCACAAGCGCCAGGCCTGCCTCTGTTGGCCTCGTCCGCAACATCAGCCAGCGGCCGTCGAAAAGCTTGATCTGCTGCTCGCCCGGCGTGCGCAGCGCGCCGACTACATTGTCTATCCACTCCCGTTCGTGACCCTTGGGGATGCCCACCTGCTCACCGGTCACCGTCACGGCTTCGAGGATGTCGCGCAGTCTCGTGCCGGGAACGCGCAGGTCGCCGGTGAGCGGAAAGAAGTCCCGGTATTGCTCGTTGCAGAAGATCAGCATCCCTTCGGCATCGAACATGGCAAGTCCGTCCGACATTTCCGACAGCGCGTAGGAAAGCTGGTTCTTGGCTTCGAGCAATGCCTGTTCGAGCTGCTTCTGCGCCGTGACGTCGCGCGTGACGCCGACGAGGCCGATGATGTTGCCCTCGACATCGCGCACGGGCGTCTTCGAGGTGGAGAACCAACGGAGATTGCCCTTCGCATTGGGGACCTGCTCCTCGAAATCGGCCATCCCCTCGCCCGTTTCCAGCATTCGCTGCTCGAGCTCAAAGAGGGTCTGGGCGCGCGCAGGGTCCGCTATGTCGAAGTCGGTCTTGCCCGTCATCTGGACCGGATGGTCGTAGCCGTGGAAGGCGGCGACGGACTGGTTCACGGCGACGAACTGGCCGCGCGTGTTCTTGACGTAGTAGAAGTCCGGCGCCTGGGCGACCGCGGCGCGCAGCAGATTGCGCTCCTTGGTGACAAGCTGCGTGTGCAGCACGACGAGGCCGGCCACGGCGGTTGCCGCCATATTGAGCGCGATGAGCGGCAGCACGAGGCGCGCGTCGATAACGGGGACGGCCGTCTGCGGCAGGATCGAGATCGGTACCAGCCCGGACAGGCCAACGCAGACCGCAAACACCAGCACTTGCCAGACGCGCGTCTGGCGGCGCCCGATGATGCGGTTGGCAAGAACGCCGGCGGCGAACGCCACCGCAATGCCGACCAGTCCGGCAGTGAGGCCTTGGCCGCCGATGGCGATGCGGTATCCCAGCGGAAAGGCGGCGGCCACCAATGCGCCCGGCAGGCCGGCGAACAGGCCGGCCGTCGCAACCAGCGACGTCCTGAGATCCAGCAGGACGCCCGGCCGAATCTCGACGGTCAACAGCATGGAGGCCAGGGCGCCCCAGCCCATGATGCAGCCGAAGACAAGCAGCCTGAACTTTTGCGAGCGCCCCTCAAGCCAGGGCTGCACGTAGTTCCAGCCGGAAACGAACAGCGCCACCGCAGCCAGATTTGCCGTAAGGTGTTGCCACATGACGCCGACCGACCTCCGATCGGGTCATTAAAAGCACCTGAAAAGTTGTTTCCGGGTTAAGGCCGCCACCCAAGGCGGTTCCCCGGTTGCGCCGCGAACGCGGCTTCCCCTTGGCGAAGCCCCTCCCCCACACGATGGGAAGGAGCAGGGTCAGGGCCTCACTTGCCATGCGCCTTCATGAACTGCCCGAGCAGTTCCACCGGCAGGGGGAACACCACCGTCGACGAACGCTCACCGGCGATGTCGTGCAGGGCCTCGAAATAGCGCAACTGCATGGCCTGCGGCTCGGTTGCCAGCATGCGGCCGGCCTCGACCAGCTTCGCCGCCGCCTGCTGCTCGCCGTCGGCGTTGATCACCTTGGCGCGGCGCAGCCGCTCGGCCTCGGCCTGCTTGGCGATGGCGCGGATCATGCTCTCATTGAGGTCGACATGCTTGATCTCGACATTGGAAACCTTGATGCCCCAGGCATCGGTGCGCTGGTCGAGTATCTCCTGGATGTCGCTGTTGAGCTTGTCGCGCTCGGCCAGCATCTCGTCGAGCTCATGCTTGCCGAGCACCGAGCGCAGCGTGGTCTGCGCCAGCTGGTTGGTGGCGGCCATGAAATCCTCGACCTGGATGATCGCCCGCTCGGCGTCGACGATGCGGAAATAGAGCACGGCGTTGACCTTGACCGAGACATTGTCGCGCGAGATGACATCCTGCGGCGGCACATCCTGCACCACCACGCGCAGGTCGACCCGCACCATCTGCTGGACGAAGGGGACGAGGATGATCAGGCCGGGGCCCTTGACGCCGGTGAAGCGGCCGAGCGTGAAGACCACGCCGCGCTCATATTCCCTGAGGATGCGGATTGCCGCCGCCAGGAAAATGATCGCGGCCACGGCAATGATGAGATAGGCCACGTAACCGACCATCATTTTATTGCTCCGTTGTTGCCTGCATCGCGACGCCGCACCGTCAGCACGAGGTCGCTGACATCGATCACCTCGACACGGTCGCCGGGCTGCATGGGCTCGCCTGCCTTCGCCCGCCAGCGCTCGCCCAAAGCCAGCACATGCCCCTCGCCGCCCTGCCAGTCGAGAATCTCGACGGGAAGGCCGCGCATGGCCTCGCCGCCGACGCGCGGCGGATTCTTGCGCGCCGCCCAGACATAGGTGCCGGTGAGCAAGGCCAGGCCGAGCGTCAGCGCGGCGGCCGGGCCGATCACCGCCCACGACATGGCAAAGCCCGGCCCTTCGACCTTGAGCAGCATGGCGGAGCCCAGCAGGAAGGCGGCGACGCCGCCCAGCCCCAGCACGACGGTTGGGTTGAAGGCCTCGACGATCAGGAAGGCGACGCCGAGCAGCATCAGGGCGAGACCGGTATAGTTGATCGGCAGGAGGTTCAGCGCGTAGAGCCCGAGCACCAGGCAGATGGTGCCGATGACGCCCGGCGCCACGGCGCCGGGGCTGGTGAACTCGAAGACGATGCCGTAAACGCCGACCAGCATCAGGATGACTGCCGTGTTCGGGTCGGTGATGACGGCCAGCAGCCGGATGAACCAGCCAGGCTCCAGCGTCTCGACCGGCAGCCCTTTGGTCGCCAGCACCTCTTTCCTGCCGGCCACCTCGACGGTGCGCCCGTCGGCAAGCTCCAGAAGCTCGGTGGTGTCGCGGGCAACGAAGTCGATGACATGTTCCTGCAGCGCGGCGTTGGCCGACAGGCTCGCCGCCTCGCGCACCGCCTTCTCGCCCCAGTCGCCGTTGCGCCCGCGCATCTCGGCGAGCGAGCGGATGAGCGCCACCGCGTCATTGGTCACCTTGGCCATCATCGCGTCGCCGGCCGGCTGCCCGGTTGCGTCCTTCTGGTCCTTGTCCTTCTCGCCGCCTGGAAGCGACGGCAGGCCGCCGAGCTCGACCGGCGTCGCGGCGCCGAGATTGGTGCCGGGCGCCATCGCCGCGACGTGGGTTGCGTAGAGGATGTAGGTGCCGGCGCTGGCCGCGTGGCCGCCGGAGGGCGCGACATAACCGATGACGGGCACAGGCGAGGCTAGGATGTCGGCGATCATCTCGCGCATCGAGGTGACGAGGCCGCCCGGCGTATCGAGCTGAAGGATGAGGACCGCGGCATCGCGCCTTGCGGCGGTGTCGAGCGCCTCCTCGAGTTGCCTGGTGCTTGCCGGCCCAATGGCGCCGTCGACGGCGATGCTCAACGCAACCTTCCCGCTCCCGGCTGAGGAGAAGGCAGAAACGGCGGCCGCGCCCAAAAGAGCGGCGGCGAAGAAGGCCACTCGCGCGATGCTCACGCTCAACGCTCCATGGCTCAAATATGGGTTGTGTCGCCGCGAAGTCCAATGGGGCGTTGAGGCGCAACGCGCCATCTTGCCTCGCAAGGCCGCTCAAGCGAGATCACAAGGCGGCCAGCCCTACTCGGACGATCCGGCGCCGCGGGAGGCCTGCGCTAGGAATAAAATCGGGAAACAACGCGGCCGGCCCGTGCTTCGCTGCGCACAACCCGGCCGCGTTGCGTCAATAGTCGGAGTCGCTCTCGACCACGACCGGACGGTGATGGTGCCGGTGGCCGATCGAACCCGTGACGATCACGGTGTCGTCGCGGCGGTGGTGGCGGTGACGCCAGGCGCGCTTGCCATTGTCGTAAAAGGCGACCGTGCCGTGGTGGCGGTGGTGAAGACGGTGGCCTTCGTCATTGATGACGACCGCCGGGCGGTGGTGATAGTGATGCCTGTTATGTGTCCTGATGACGACATCGGCCTCGGCCGCGGAGGCGAAGGCGGGCGCTGCGACACAGAGCGCCAGGGCGGCAAGAAGCACTGTTTTCATTGCTCTTTTCCTAATTCCTGAATTCATCCCTTCGCCGGGTAAACCGCCGCCCTCCGCTTTGGTTCCCGCCCGGGTTGCATCCGCAATGGGACCGCGCCAGGCGGAAAAGCACAGCCGGCGGCAGGCTCAGCTTTCGCGCCGACGCCGGAGCGCCATGTAGCGCAGGTAGGTCTTGGCGGCGGCGTCGCAGGCGCGCCGCTCGGGGCCGTTGGCCTCGATCATCGTCTTGGCGAGCCGCGGCGGCAGGCCGTATTTGCTGGCGAAGGCGCCGGCTCGTAGGGTTGGTCGTCTAAATCATCTGTCGGTCTATCAAGGCTCATGTGTGCTCCCCTATCGGCGACGCGCGAAAAATCGGCGCGCGTGCCAATGCGAAGCCCTGGCTTTGGTTGCGGCGCTCGGTCCTCTTCGCACGCCCGTCCGACCTCAGTCCGACATCGCTTTGCGACCGTCGCCGGATTGGGGAACGAAAGCTTCCCAGCCTCGTTTGCCGGCGGGGAATTCGCGGCAGGGCGCCCGCCAAGAGGAGCAATGAACATGGACGACGATCGCAACAGTGTTCTGGAGGCGCGCTGGCTTCTGGCGGTGCCGGCATCGGTGCTGCTCACCGTGCTGGTAGCCGGCATGCTGCTCGGATAGTCGGACGATGAACCGCCTGCTCTTCCGCATCGCCGATTTCCTGTCGCGCCCGCCCGGCTTCTACGCGATGCTTGCCGCCATGGCCGCCTGCACGCTGCTGGTGCCGCTCGGGCTTACAGGCGTGGTGACCTATGCCCTGTCCGTGGCGGCCATCATCATCACCGGGGTGGTCCTCATCCAGGGCTACCGGGACACCGCCGCCATCCACGCCAAGCTCGACGAGATCGTCATTGCGCTGAAGCAGACGCGCAACGACGTGGTCGGGCTCGAACATGCCGAGCCGCATGAGATCAAATCCAAGCTGATGGCACTGGAGATCGAAGCCGGGCGCCTGGCGGCGTCAGAGGCGTTAAACGGCGCGAGAGATGAGGCCGGCGCCGCAGTGGGTGGGGGTTCGTTGGGGTAGCTGAGGCACCGGCCGAAGGCGGAATGGGCACCGCCGCCAGGCAAAGATAGGCCTCTCAGGCGGCGGCGAAATTACGCGATCGCGGAAGCCTCCGGGAAGCCGTCCCGGCGCAGCGTTGTCACGCGGGCCGATCGGAACAAAATGCCGGGCATCGCCGTTTTTGGGGATGGTTATGTTCGCCCCGCTCGACATGCACGGCGAGAAGCGCGCCGATCTCCACCGGGCCGCAAGGCTGTCGATGCTGCATGAGCGCGTGGTGAAGCGCTTCGACAGGGTCGACCATTCAGCCGATGCCGTCGAGACCGCCGCAGCCGCATTCGTCGAGATCACGCATCGGCCGGCCGTCTTCGTTGCGCCATTCCGGCCAAACAGGAGACCTGAAACTGCGGCCGGCTGGACGCTCGGGCTGTAACTTCCCGAGGGGCCGCATGAAGTGATCAGTGAGGCCGCGCGTTGCGTACCCTGATCATATCGCGCCTTCTCAACTCGGCATATACCGCCTCGCGGTCCCCACGGTATCGCCCCAGCAATCTCATCGCCTCGTCGCGCTCCACACGCCCGAGTTTCATCATAAAGCGAAGTTCACGCTCAGGAATCAGAGGCTGAGCTTCCCGCCGCTGCCACCATGTTTCATGCATCGCTTCGACCTCCCCGCCACGCCCACTCGACAGTCCGCGGAAGCGCTGCCCCGCCCTGCCCGTGTAGACGTTATAGACCATCCATGCGTTGGCCTGAGTGAGACTGCGCACACTTCTCAGCTCTGACATTTGCATTTGTTAACGGAGTCTCCCTTTCCTTCCCGCCGGGCATCGCCTCGCGTCCGCATCCTTGTGTCACAGCGCAGACTGGGCTCCGGAAATCAGGCGCTGCAGCGCTCCCTCCGACCGCTGGCAACCGCAATTGCAACCGCGACGACGACCAACCCCGCAGCCACCGCAAAGGTCATCGCCATTCCGCGCGCGACGGCCGCCGGGGCCGCCGCCGCGATATCGCTCGTCCCCACGGCGAAGGCGAACACCGCGCCCATCACCGCCGTGCCGGTGACGAGGCCGAGATTGCGCGAGAGGCTGAGCATGCCCGACACCACGCCGCGCTCGCTTCTGTCGACATCGGCCATGACGGCGGTATTGTTGGCGGCCTGGAACAGCTGGTAGCCCGGCGTGAGCACGGCGATCGCCGCCGCGTAGCCGGCAACGCCGAAGAGGCCCGGGAGCGCTGTGAGCGCGGCGCAGCCGGCGACCATCAGCGCCAGGCCGGCGACGACCATCGCGGCCGCCCCCAGCCGATCGACGATACGCCCGGCAATGACGCCGCAGACCGCCGAGACCACGGGGCCGATCGACAGCACGGCTCCGGTCGCCGCTTCGCTCAGGCCCAGCGCGCGCGACAGGAAGAACGGGCCGACGACCAGGGTGGCCATCATCACTGTCGAGACCAGCGCGTTCATGGCGAGGCTCGGCGCCAGCACCCTGTCGCGCAGCAGCGCGAGCTTGACCAGGGGCGACGCCACCTTGGCCTCGGCGACGGCGAACAGCGCCGCGCCGGCCGCGGCCGCGCCGAGCAGCGCCGCGTTGAGGCCGCCGAAATGGCCGCGCCCGCTGGTCATCGCCAGCGCATAGGCGCTGAGCGTGGCAGCGAGCAGCAGCGTGCCCGGCACATCGAAGCGGGCCTTCGCGCCCGCCGCCTGGCGCGGGATACTCGCCGCTCGAAGGAAGCGCCAGGCGGCGAGCAGCGCGGCGCCGCCCAGCGCGGCATTGACGAGGAAGATCGAGCGCCAGCCGAGAGCGGCGATCAGCACGCCGCCGAGCGATGGGCCGAGCGCCGTGCCGATCGCCGACATGGTGCCGAGCAGGCCCATGGCGCTGCCGGTGCGCTCTTTCGGCACCGTCTCGCCGACGATGGCTATCGTCAGCGCCATCATCACTGCCGCGCCCAGCCCCTGCACGGCGCGCGCGGCGATCAGCAGCGCCAGCGACGGGGCAAGCGCGGCGGCAAACGAGGCGGCGCTGAACAGCGCCAGGCCGGCGATCAGCAGCAGCCGGCGGCCGACGAGATCGCCGAGGCGCCCGACGCTGACGATCAGCGCGGTGATGGCGAGCAGATAGGCAAGCACCACCCATTGCACCGCCGGAAAGGACGCGGCGAAGACCACGCTCAGCGTCGGCAGCGCGACATTGGCGATGCTGGTGGCGAGCGACGAGACGAGCATGGCCAGAGACAGGCTGGCCAGCGCACCCGCCGTCGAACGGCTAACGGGCGCAGCGCGGGTCTCGGCAATATCGGCCATGATGTCTTCTCCGTCGGGTGAAATGCGCCGGGAAGATAGGCGTCCAGCGGATATGGCGGAACGCGCAGCATTTGCACTTGATCAGTGCACGAAACGCCATGTCACCGAGCAACAACCATGCTATGGTTGCGCCTATGTCGCGACCCGATCTCAACCTGCTCGTCACGCTGGATGTGCTGCTTGCCGAAGGCAGCGTCGCCAGGGCCGCGCGGCGGCTGAAGCTCAGCCCCTCGGCGATGAGCCGGGCGCTGGCGAGGCTGCGCGAGGCGACCGGCGATCCGCTTCTGGTGCGCGCCGGGCGAGGCCTGGTGCCGACGCCGCGCGCCGCGGAGCTCGGCGCGGAAGTCGGCCGGCTGGTCAAGGAGGCGGAAGCGATGCTGCGGCCCGCCGAGCGGCTCGACCTCGCGCGGCTCAACCGCAGCTTCACGCTGCGCAACAGCGACGGCTTCGTCGAGAATTTCGGCCCGGCGCTGCTGGCCCGCGCGTCGCGGGAAGCGCCGGGCGTGCAATTGCGCTTCGTGCCCAAGCCCGACAAGGACAGCGGCCCGATGCGCGAGGGCGAGGTCGATCTGGAGACCGGCGTGATCGGCACCACGACCGGGCCGGAGGTGCGCTCGCGGGCGCTGTTCCGCGACCGCTTCGTCGGCGTCGCGCGGGCCGGCCATGAGTTAAGCGAAGGCCGCGTCACCGCCGCCCGCTTCGCGGCCGGACGCCACATATTGATCTCGCGGCGCGGGCTCGATCGCGGCCCGGTAGACGACGCGCTGGAACTCGCCGGGCTGACGCGGACGATCGCGACCGTGGTCGGCGGCTTCGCCGAGGCGCTGGCGCTGGCGCGGGGCTCGGACCTCATCGCCACGGTGCCGGAGCGCTATACGGGCACGCTGCGCGAGGGCCTGTTCACCTTTTCACTGCCGGTCAAACTTGCCCCGCTGACGATCTCGTTGTTGTGGCATCCGAGGCTCGATGCCGATCCGGCGCATCGGTGGCTGCGGGGGCTGGTGAAGGAGGTGTGCGGCGGGGCGCGTAATCCCGGCCCTTGAAAGGGATTGACGCGGCGAGGGAACCAACGATGCGCCGCGGGAGGCACTTCGTTAACGTTAGCCTTAACTAACGTATACTGCGCGCAAGAAAAACCGTGCCGTTCATGGAACCCACGGCATGGTCAGCGCGTTGCCGGGCGCTTTTGCAACAGCCGGAGGCTCGCTTGGGCGAATTCAGGAAGTTCGCGTGCCCCCGGTGCCTGGGCGCCGGCAAGGTGTTCGAGTGTGAAAAGCAGGTGGCGTCGAAAAGCTCATGCTGTCCCTCGGGCACGTTGCGCGACAATTGCCCCGGACAACGGGTTTCCTGCCAGGCCTGCAACGGAACCGGCCTGCGCGGCTACGGCGCACCTCCTCTTTTGCAGGACTGAGCGGCGAGAGGTGGATCACGGCCGGTGCGGCTCAGGCCCGCGACCTTCGAATTCAAAGCGATCGGACAGAGAATAGTCGATCCGTTTGCCGGAATTGCTTTAGGCGCTGGCGCCGCCCATCAGCGCGGCGACCAGGGTCGCCAGGAAGACAAGCAGCCCCAACGCGACCCGGTCCAGCCACCCGCGCCGTCTGGCAAGGATCTCGAACAACCGATTGGCCATCGCAACTTCCCCCTTCGCTTGCGCCATACTCTACCATGCATTTCATGAGAACATCATGAAATGGCTCACAGAGCCTCCGATGCCGCTTCAAGGGAAAATCGGCCGCTGCCGGTCGCCCGATGCCGCGCTGCGAAATGCACCCAAAAAAAGTCGGGATCGAAGGGACAGTCGGTCTGGCGAAAAATCAGCTTATTCAAGCGGATACGCATATATGTGCGGCGCGGTATGCTGGACATCGGAAATGCCCGGAATTCCGCCATTTCATGGCTCTTCGCCGTGGCCCCAGCATGACTGCCAAGCGTGCTTCGAGCGCGAAAAAGGCGGCTAAAAAGGCGCTTCTTGAGCCCTCGGCGACGGCGTTGACAGGGCACCGCGCCAATGGCACTCCGCAAGCACTGGTCACGCCATGACCGTTGCTGTTGGGGACGGACGGGGTTTCAGCAGCTTGGCGGCGGCGCCGGACGGGCGGGCACATGCAGTGTACCGCCCGCTCCTGGCCGGTCCCGGATTCCAGTTCTGCCGCTGCTTGCAACGTAACCGATCGCGCTTGCGCGCGCGGGAATGACACGGGACAATTAGCCGGCGTGCTGCAGCCAATGGCGGTCGAACACGTTGACGATGGCGCGGAACTCGGACGGCGGGATCTGGTTGACGCCGCCATCGCCGTCGGCGCTGAGGAAATGGCCGAGCTGGCGATCGACCGCTTCCGGGTGCTCCATGACGATGCCGAGACTTGCCAGGTCGGCGGCGATCGAGATGCCGGGCGGCAGGGGGCCCCATTGTTCGGCGGCGGGCGCATCGCGCAGGCGCACCAACAGGATCCTGGTGAGCGAGGGCTGCGCTTCCGGGGCGAAGATGGCGGTGCCGACCATATAGCCGCCGAGCACGCTCACCGGCTGCGTATGCGGGAACAGGCAAAGGAAGGACTGCGCCTCGCCGCCCACCTCCTTCAGATGCAGATAGAGGCTGCGCTTTGCCGGCGTGACCGGCCCGGAGAACTGCAACTGCCCGGTCGGCGATGTCTCGCGATATATGGCGTTGAAGGCATGCGCACCGGGCCCCGCCTCGATCGCCAGGCGGCCCCTGATGAGCTGGCCGCGATAATAGGGCGACCAGGCGTGAGAGTACCAGGCATAGGTCCCGGCGAGCGCCAGTCCGATGCCTTTGTCGTCATGTCCGGGCGAGGCAGCGGACTGAGCGCGAGCGCGGCGTTCGAGCTCCGCCGCGTCAATACCGTGGCGGGCGGCGATTGCGGCCGCGAAGCTCGGCAGATCGCTCTCGGCGATCCAGGCGCCGGGCTGCTCGAGGCGCAGCACTTTCGCCCAATCGTCGTAGACGCTTTGCTCGCGCGGCTGAGCCCGGCCCTGCAGCCATTTGTCGGCGCGGCCGAGATCGAATGCCGTCCTGGCGTTGACGGAACGGAACGCCGCCGCGAGATCCTTGCGGGTGACGGTGCCGAGCAGGGCCGATGTCAGCCGCAGCTTCTGCGCGATATGTTGTGCCATCGAAGCGCCCCCTCGGACCCCATGCCCTTCCGAGAATCATGCCTGGCCGCGGCCGCCCCCGGGCACGGCGTCGACTCGTGATGATACGCATGGTCGCGACGCTGCGCGCCGGACTTTCGTCCTGCGCCCGATGTCCGCATCCCAACCTTCCACAGGCCTATACCGCGGAAATTCCGCAGAATTCCACGCCCTTCCACATGGCCGCCCTTTGCCCCCGGGCAGCCGGCGCTAAGCTCGCTGCGGGCAAGGGGCAGACCGTCATGAAAAACGCGCTGAATGTGGGCTTGAGCACGTCATCCCCTTCCTTCGCAGAGCTGTGACACGCTCGATTTCGAGCGACGCCGAATCCCGGCCAAAGCCGGCGACGAGCAAACCGTATTGCCACCTCATCCGGAAGGAATGTTCAGATGACTTCGACCACTTCTTCGACACTCACCTTCATCTTGTTTGTTTCAGGATGCATAGCGCTGGCGCTGCTGTTCATCAACGCGCCGCAGGGGGAATTCCAGTCGAAATACGTCAAGGCAACGCCCGCCACGCAAGGAGCGTCGCCCACCCGCATCGACATCGACAACGACGCGCATGCGATACGCTTCTATGTCGACGGCAAGCAGGTCGCGCTGCTCGACGCATCTGGCTTCAAGCCATGAGGAGGCCGCAGAGCCAGGAACGGAAACCGGCCATGAAGATCGTCCTATCCGCGCTGACGGCGCTTCTCCTTTCGGTCGCGCTGACGCAAGGGGCCGGGGCCAAGACGAAAATCGTGGTGACCGAAAAAAAGGCCGCCACGACTGGCAAGCATCGGCCGCCGCTCGATCAGACGGCAACCGGCGGCATCGTGCCTTTGGCGGGCCAGACGCCGGAGACCGGGGATCCGGGCCAGGCCTATCCGCAGCCGCTGGACCTGCATTTCTAGGCCAATTGCGGGAAATGCGCGGGCGAACGACCCGGCCAACAGCCACCCAGCCATCCTGAGGGCTGGGGGCTTAGCGCCGCTGGCACGGCAGTGCCTGCCTCCTACGCGGACTTCAGGGGCTGCGGTCCGCGGGGAAAAGCGCGCGGCTTGACCAGGCCATTGCCGGCGCGATAGGCGGGCGCAGGCCATCCAATTGATGAAAGACCGCCATGACCGACCCTATCGTGAAAGACAGCAACGGCACGCCGCTGAAGGATGGCGACTCCGTGACGCTGAGCAAGGACCTCAAGGTCAAGGGCACGTCCGAGACGATCAAGCGCGGCACGCTGGTGAAGAACATCCGCCTCAACGGCAATCCCGGCGAGATCGAATGCAACACCAAGCAGGTCAAGGGCCTGGTGCTGAAGACGGAGTTCCTGAAAAAGGCGTGATTGCGGGATCCCATCTCCCCTTATGTTGCACTGCGTTAGATTTGTTGCATTGCGATAGCGGCGCATAGGGCCGAGGCTTTGCCTCAGGCGGGATACGAACGAGCATTAACGAGGTTCGTATTCGTGTCAGCATCGGCGCAGGATTTCCGACCCGATATCGAAGGGTTGCGGGCGGTGGCCGTGGCGGGCGTCGTGGCCTGCCATTTCGGCCTGGCGGCGCTGCCGGGCGGCTTTGCCGGGGTCGACATCTTCTTCGTCATCTCGGGCTTGGTCTCCTTCATCCTCTGGGCCTGGCCGACGAACGTTTCGCAGCCCTGGGCCTTCTACTTCTCGCCGCTGCGCGCTTGGGAATTTGCCGCCGGCGGCCTCGCATCGATGGCGCCGGCGCGGCTTTTGCAGGCGCGTCCGCTGCTGGGGCGGGCGTTGAGCCTGGCCGGCCTGACGATGATCGGGACCGCTTATCTCACCTTCAGCGAGGACGCTCCCTTCCCCGGCTTTCTGGCGCTTCTGCCTGTCGCCGGCGCGGTCCTTCTGCTCAAGGCGGGAGCGGCCGGCGCCAGGGACGGCTACTCACCCGATTCCGAGCGGAATTGGGTGAATGCCGCCCTGGCGCTGCCGCCTTTGCAATGGAGCGGCAGGCTCTCCTATTCGATCCATCTGTGGCATTGGCCGGTCATCGTCTATGCCGGCATGCTGGCGCCGGAGCTGACGCCCATCGAACGGCTTCATTGCCTCGCGCTGACGCTGGCGCTGTCCGCCCTTACCTGCCACCTCATCGAGAACCCGATCCGTCGCAACGGCTGGCTGATGGCCAATGCGGCGCGGGCGCCGGTGCCGGTCCTCCTCCTGACCGGCACCGGCGTCGCAGCCGCCCACGGCAATGCCAGGCTTGCCGTGCGCGACCTCGATCCGTAGCAGCGCATCATCGCCGCCAGCGCGGCCGAGCCATCATGGCGGGACGCGGCGGCGACACGGCCAACGACGCCATACGGTTGAGCGCGACATCGTCGACAGCATCCCCAACGCTGCTTACGTCGACCTCACCGACTTTGCGACGCCTTCCTCGACGGCAAGCTCGCCTTCCGCGACCAGCACCATATGGCCACGCCCTTCGCGGAATCGCTGGAGCCGGAGGTGGAGAAAAGGGTGATGTCGAAGGTGGGAAGATAGGGCGACGACGCCCACCCGTTCGTCATCCTAGGGCGGAGCAAGGAGCGAAGCGACGCGCGCAGACCCTAGGATCCATGCCGTGACGCTAAGGCTTTGCAACGGGTACAGAATTCTGCACCGCCGCGCTTCGCGGCGAAGGTCACGGCATGGATCCTCGGGTCAAGCCCGAGGATGACGACCGGAGGGGCGTCGGCGCCTCAATGCGCCCCCCTCTGGCCTGCGGCCATCTCCCCCACGAGGGGGAGATTAGCAGCTTCGGCGCCGCGCCTCAGCCCACCACAACCACGAAATGCTTGGTCACCGGCTCGAGGATCTTCCAGGTGCCCTTGAAATCCGCCTCGACGACGAAGGCGTCGCCGGGGCCGACCTCGACCGGCTCGCCGCCGTCGGGCGTGATGATGATGCGGCCGGCGATCATGTGGACGAATTCATAGTCGGTGTAGGTGGCATGATAGGTGCCGGGCGAGGCGCGCCAGGTGCCGGACATCACCTTGCCGTCCTCGGTGGTGTGCTGCACGGCGGTTTGCATCGTGGGGGAACCCTCGACCGCGATCCAGCCCGGCAGGTCGCCGCCATCGGCATGCTCGACGGCGCCGAATTTGAGAATGGTGGGTCTGGTCATCGAATGCTCCTCGGTTCGCCGGAATTGGCTGGCGACGGCATAGCCGATGGCGGCATGGGTTGCACGCGGCGATACGACAGCGGAAGGCGATGTGGCGACGGATGCCTAACGGTCCGCAGCTGAGGATCAGCGGGGTTCAGCTCGGCCGAGTTGCATCCAGAATCAAAAACCCGCCGGATGGCGGGCTTTTCGGTTTCCGGCCAGATCAGGTCGGAATGGAAGATGGCGGCGTTGCGGTGACAACGCTCAGCTTTTCACGCTTCGCCAGAACAGGCTTCTCATAGGTCTTCTTCAAGGCACCCCCCTTTCAAGGCTTCGTAGGTCCGCATGTGCAACTTTAAAGCTGGCGCGGCCTATAAGCTGTAGCACATTAGCAACACTTAACAGACGTTCCGCAGGGATTACGGCGTTAAGCATCACTGTCCCGTTTCGGGACTGGCACTCGTCTTGCTATGAAGAGATTGCCGGTGTCCTCCCGCCGGTCCTGATCGAGGGATCAGGTTTAAATCTCGCCGGGCCTGTGGGTTTGGGCATCAGGGTTAGGTCCGGCGAGTTTTTCTTTTCCCCACCGTTATGCCGACACCACGCGACTGGCGGGCGCTCCGCCTTCACTCCGCGGCCTGCAGCTGCTTGCGGCGCGCCGGCTGTCTGCGCCGGTGGCCGGCCTTCAGCGTGACGGCCGTCTTTCTGGAAAGCGCTCCGG
>NZ_RZRY01000860.1:0-2318 GCF_003998035.1 Mesorhizobium sp. M2A.F.Ca.ET.039.01.1.1
ATCTTAACCGTAGAGCTCACGCTTATGGGGGGACTCTTGGCGCTCGTCGTGGCATTCGTGGTGGGTTTTGCACGCCTCGCGAACACTGTCTGGCTTCGGTTGCCGGCCAGGGTCTTCATGGAATTTTTCAGGGGGAGCTCGATGCTTGTCCAGCTGTTCTGGACCTATTTCGTGCTGCCTTTGGCGGGGGTGTCGCTGACGCCGCTTCAAGCAGGGGTGCTCATCCTGGGTCTCAATTCTGGTGCCTACATGTCGGAAATTGTCCGCGGCGCCATGCTGGCATTGCCGCGTGAGCAGTTCGAGGCATGTATCGCGTTAAACCTGGGACGTTGGGAGCGGCTTGGATATGTGCTCTTGCCTCAAGCCTTGCGGCTGATGATCCCACCTTTCTCGAATAGCGCTGTTGAACTGCTGAAATCAACCTCCGTCGTATCATTGATCTCGCTTTCGGACATGACTTTCCGTGCGCAGACAGTGCGCGCGCAAACGGGCGACGCGTCTGTACCGTTCACCACCATCCTGATCGTCTACTTTGTGCTGTCGACGATCCTGGCGTCGCTTTTGAGCTCCGTCGGACGACGACTCCGGCCCACTACAGGAGGAAGGACCTAACATGGAATGGGATTGGTCCTTTGCGCTGCAGATTGTCCCGCTGCTGGCACAGGGCGTGAAGATAACGGTATACGCCAGCCTTTTGGCGTCCGCGCTCGCAATGCTAGCTGGGTTGGGGATTGCAATTCTGCGGCGCTCTGCCAGCCCCGTCATGGGGTCGGTCGTTCGGTTTGGGATCGGCTTTGTGCGAGGCACTCCACTTCTGGTGCAGCTTTACTTCACGTTTTACGTCCTACCCGATGTCGGTATTTACCTAAGCCCTCTGGCAGCGGGAGTGATTACGCTAGGCATGCACTATTCGAGCTATACGTCCGAGGTGTACCGGGCCGGTATCGACAATATTGATCGGGGCCTCTGGGAAGCGGCAAAAGCTCTGAACCTGACCCGGCTACAGACCTGGCGGTACATTATCCTGCCGCTGGCGGTGCCCCCGATGTTGCCCGCGCTCGGCAACTACATTGTTGCGATGTTCAAGGAAACACCACTGCTCTCGGTGATTACCGTAATTGAATTGATGGGCGAGGCACGCATCATCGCCAACATACACTATCGATACCTCGAGCCGATGACCATGGTAGGGCTATTTTTTATAGCGGTCAGCGTACCCTCTGTCATCGCCCTCCAATATATCGAGAAGCACTACGGAGTGGCGCAGAGACGCCACCGCAATATGCAGATCTTCTGAAAGTAACTTATAGGTTATTCTTGTGATAATATATATTACACACAGCAAAGGCTCCTATTGTGAGTTAGTAACTTGCCGATCGAGCATTAGGTTAGGTTGTGTGTTACATCGAACTGAATCCCGAGGAGGCAGCAGATGACGATATACAGAGGCCCGCAGGCATTCCCACGAACAGAATATTTAGGCAGGCTCGCCGCAGTAAAAAAAGAGATGTCACAGCGCGACCTCGACGCGCTTGTCGTTACCTCCGCCAGCGACATTACCTATCTAACAGGCTATACGGCACTGTCAGGTTACGTGCCACAAGGTCTCGTGGTGCTGATCGCAGAGGAAGAACCGACGTTCGTTCTGCGCCGTATGGATGCTCCGGCGGCCATCTATGAGACTTTCCTCGATCGAATAAAGATCATCGGCTATCCGGAGGCGCTTATCGGTAATCCTGATACAGACGGCTACGATACAATAATCGACTTTTTGCTAGAGTCCGGCCTTGGAAACCGCGGAATAGGGGTCGAAGTCAGTACGCTGTTTTTTCAAACGACGGAGAAATTCAAGAGGCGGTTGCCAAAGGCCAGGATAGTCGACTGCACTCACGCAGTTGCCTGGATACGGCTCGTCAAGTCCGATCGTGAGATCGAAATTATGCGCGAAGCGGCTGCGATTTCCGATGCAGCGATTCTGCGCGCGGCCGAGGTGATACGACCAGGGGTGAGGGAGGCTGACGCGATCGCCGAAATTCTGGGCACGCTGGCGCGCGGAGCCAATGGCAAGCCCGGAACAATGATCCAACAGATTGGTTTGTGCTCCTCGCCGCGCACAGGCACCTGTCACATCCCGTGGAGTGAGGACGTTTTTCGGGATGGCTCGCAGATCAACCTTGAACTTGGCGGTGTGCGCTACGGCTATTGTGCCGGCATAATGCGGACATTTTCGATTGGCGCGCCATCTGACCGACTGCGCCGCATCCACGATGCGGAGGTTGCTGGGCTTGGGGCCGCGCTTGAGACGATCCGGCCAGGAT
>NZ_RZRY01000861.1:0-2312 GCF_003998035.1 Mesorhizobium sp. M2A.F.Ca.ET.039.01.1.1
GTAGAGGGATCGAGCTCGAGCCAAGCGCCGGCCGGGAGCGGCCGGCCGAGAAGACCGGCGACATCGCGAGCCGCGACGTCATCGCGCCCGGCAGCGCTTTCGCCCAGGCAGTGCGGCTCGCTCTCACTCAGCAGCGGGGCGCAGATGTCGTCAGGGCCGGAAACGATCAAGATATCCTCGCCGCCGGCCAGGCGCTTCACTACAACGTCGTAGTTGGCGGTGAAGGCCGGCGAGTAGCCCTTGCCGACATAGGTCAGCAGGCAAAGCAGATGATGGGCACGCAGCCTGACGGTCATCTGGTGTCGGGTTCGGTCATCCGCCCGGCGGCTTACCGAGGATCGGCCGGCCGGTTGCCCGAAAACAGCTTCAGCGTCGCGGCACCCAGCGCCGACTTGAGCAGGCCGCCGACGATGAAGGGCAGGAAGCCGAAGGTGATCGCCTTCTCGGCGCCGATCATGACGGCAAGCCACACGGTGCCCAGAACCAGGCAAAGCAGGTTGCCGATGAGCATGGCGGCGAAGGCAAGCATGACGCGGTTGCCGTTCCAGCCGCGCTCGGCCAGCCAGCCGACGACGGCGCCGACGACCGGGAAGGCGAAGAGGTAGCCGCCGGTCGGACCGACGAAATGCTGCACGCCGGCGGCGCCGCCCGCCAGAACCGGAAAGCCGGCCGCGCCTTCAACCAACCAGGCGGCGATGGTCAGCGCGCCGAAGCGCCAGCCGTAGAGCGCGCCGACCAGCGTGACGGCGAAGGTCTGCATGGTCACCGGAACCGGCACCATCGGCACCTCGATGTAGGAGGACAGCGCCAAGAACAGCGAGCCGATGATCACGGCGCCGATCTGCCAGGCGAGCGAACGGCTGTGCAGCTTGAGCGGGCTGAAGGACGGCTTGTCGATCGAAACGGTTGCGTTGGTCACGGTGTCTTCCCTGGTTGGTATGAAATTATAGATAATTTTGCGACTTCATCTATTATCGAATCCATATTTTGAAACGGATAGCAAGCCTGCAGGTTCGTCATCCACGGGCGGAGCGGGAGCGAAGCGGACGCGGAGACCCGAGGATCCATGCCGTGACGCATGGGCGTCGGGACGATGCAAAACGGCGCTATGTTCTGCACCGCCTCTATTTTTCGGCGAAGGTAACGGCATGGATTCCAGGGTCTGCGCGCGTCGCTTCGCTCCTTGCTCCGCCCTGGAATGACGAAGTTGAGAGGCCTCGGCTAATTGCCAATCGCCCGTCACTACCCCACGATGGCGAAGGCGTCGCGGGTGCGGCCGGAGGCGGTCTTGACCGGCTTCTGGCCGATCCATTGCACGTGGCGGCCGAGCGTGGCGGCGGCCGATTCGGTGTTGCCTTGCCGCAGCGCGCTGAGAATCGCCCGGTGGTCCTGGTCGGTGCGGGTTTCCCACTCCGAGCGCCAGGCGGCGAACAGGAAGCGCGCGCTCGCCGCGTGCAGGTCGTCGATGGTGGAGAGCAGGCGCGGCATGTTGCAGGGCGCCAGGATAAGCCGGTGGAAGGTGCGGTTGGCCTCTTCCCAGGAGCGGACGTCGCGGGATTTGTCGCCAGCCTTGGTCGCTTCCTCGGCCTGGTCGAGGATCGACGCCGTCAGATGCGGCGCGGCATGTCGCAGCGCCAGCACTTCCAGCGCCGCGCGCATCTCGGCCACCTCCCTTACCTCACCGAGATCGAAGGAGGCGACGCGCACGCCGCGCCTGGGCTCGCTGATCGCCAGGCCTTGCGCCTCCAGGCGGCGAAAGGCCTCGCGCACCGGGACGTGGCTGGTTTTGAATTCCTCGGCGACATGGTCCTGGCGCAGCCGCGAGCCGGGCTCGATCGCGCCCGAAATGATGCGGTCCGCCAGTTCCTTGCTGATGCGGACGGCGATCGTGTCTTCTGTGCTGGCCATATTTATAGATAATTTGCCGGGCCGCTCTTTGTCGAGACGGCCAAAGCGGGATTCACAGGCGCCCTGCCCGGCGAATGCCAGCCAAGTCCCAGGAAGACAGACAGGCTCAGTTGACGCGGCTGATGCAGAAATCGATGACGTCGAGCAGCGCCGACTTCTGCGGCGTCGCTTCCAGCGGCGCCAGCGCGTCGCGGGCGATCTCGCCGAAATGGCGGGCGCGGCTGATCGTGTCGGCGATGGCGCCGTGGCGGGCCATCAGGCCGATCGCCTTTTCGAGCCCGGCATCGTCGGTGACGTTTTCCTCGATGGCGCGCTTCCAGAAGCTGCGCTCGGCCTTGGTGCCGCGCCGGTAGGCGAGGATCACCGGCAGCGTCACCTTGCCCTCGCGGAAATCGTCGCCGACA
>NZ_RZRY01000862.1:0-2309 GCF_003998035.1 Mesorhizobium sp. M2A.F.Ca.ET.039.01.1.1
CGCCATAGGGGCAGGCCCAGCTGCACAATTTGCAGCCGATGCATTTATCCTCGTCGACCAGCACGATGCCGTCGGAGGCGCGCTTGTAGGAGGCGCCGGTCGGGCAAACGGTGACGCAGGCCGGCTGCTCGCAATGGAGGCAGGAGCGCGGGAAGTTCACTGTCCGGCAGCCCCGCTCCGTCGTGTGCTCGTAGGCATGCACCCGGTTGAACCAGACGCCGTCAACATGTCCGCCATAAGGGTCGATGTCGGTCAGCGGCGCCATATGGCCGCCGGTGTTCCACTCCTTGCAGGCGGTGACGCAGGCCTGGCAGCCGACGCAGGTGTCGAGGTCGATGACGAGGCCGAGCTTCTTGTCGGTTTGGGCGGGAAGGCAGGTCATTCGGCGGCTTCCCTTTTCATGCGGAATTCCGCGCCGAAGCGAAGTACGTCGGGCGACGGTTCGAAATGCGGCGGCTGAGCAAAACGCTCGAATTGCGGTTCGGTGAAGCCGGCTTCCTCGGCCGAGCATTTGACGATCCGCACGCGCACGTCGAACCACGCCGCCTGTCCCGTGACCGGATCGGAATTCGAATAGCGCTTGCCGTTGGCATCGGCCGATGTCTGGTCGCCGATGATGTGGTTGAGCAGGAAGCCGCGATTGCTCTCGGCCGCATCGTCCTTCAGCGCCCAGCTGCCGCGCCGCTTGCCGATCGCGTTCCAGGTCCACACCGTGTCCGGGTTGACGCCGTCGATCAGCTTGATCTGGCCCTTCACCCTTCCGTTGATGCTTTCGATCCAAACCCAGTCGTCGTCGGCAAGGCCGAGCTTGCTGGCCGTCTGGCGATGCACGAACAGCCGGTTCTGGCTGGTGATCTGCCGCAGCCACGCATTCTGCGAACCCCAGGAATGGTACATATGCATCGGTCGCTGCGTCAGCGCATGCAGCGGATATCTTTCAAGGTCGACGGCGTCGTCCTCGAAGGGCGCGTACCAGAACGGCAGCGGGTCCATATAGGCTTCGATGCGGCCGCGTTCGGCGTCGGGTGGCTGCACCTTGCCGTGGCCACGCGCTGCCAGCCTGAACCGTTGGATCGGCTCCGAGTAAAGCTGGAAGACGATCGGCTCTGCGCAGGGGATGAAACCCATCTCGACCGCGAAATCGAGATAGGCGCGGTTGCCCATCTTGTAATAGCGCTGGTCGTCGGAAAAATCGTGGTGCCAGAAGCCGCCATTGTCGATGTAGCGCTGCAACTGGTCTGGGTTGACGTCGCCCTTGCCGATCGAGCCACCATCCTTGCCGCGCCAGCCGGCTAGAGGGCCGATGCCGGGCGTGCGCTGATGGTTGACGATGTAGTCGGCATAGTCGCGGTATGTCGCCGAGCCGTCCTCGTTGACGAAGCAAGGCAGGCCGAGCCGCGCGCCGAGTTCGATCAGCACCGACTGGAACGGCCGCACGTCGCGATCCGGCTGCACCACGGGGTGGCGAATGGCGTCGGCGGCGCCGTCGGCATGGCTGATCGGCCGGTCGAGCAGGCTGATGCAGTCGTGCCGTTCGAGATAGGTGGTGTCGGGCAGCACCAGGTCGGCGAACGGCACGGTCTCGGAATAATAGGCGTCGGAATAGATGATGAAGGGGATCTTGTAGGCGCCGGCCTCGTCCTTGTCGGTCAGCATGGCAATGGTCTCGACCGTGTTCATCGACGAGTTCCACGCCATGTTCGACATGTACATCATCAGCGTGTCGATCGGATAAGGATCGCCGGCCCAGGCGTTGCGGATCACCGTGTGCATCAGCCCATGCGCGGCCAAAGGCGCTTCCCAGGAATAGGCCTTGTCGATGCGGACAGGCCGGCCGGCCTCGTCGACAAGAAGATCATCCGGTCCGCAGACGAAGCCGAGCGGCACGCCGTCCAGCGGCGTCATCGGCTGGGCGTTTTTTCCGCATGGCTTCGGTCCCGGCGGCGCGCAGCGCGGATAGGGCGGCTTGAAGCGGAAGCCACCCGGAACGTCCACCGTGCCGAGCAGAACCTGCAGCAAATGGATGGCGCGGCAGGTGTGAAAGCCGTTGGAATGGGCCGAGATGCCGCGCATGGCATGCATCGACACCGGCCGCCCCTTGATCGTCTCATGCCGCCGGCCCGCCCAGTCGGTCCAGGCGATCGGCAGCTCGATCGTCTGCTCGAAGGCGACATGCGCCAACTCCGCCGCGATCCGCCGGATCGTGTCGGCGCCGACGCCGCAGCGCGCGGCGACCGCGTCGGGCGAGTAGCTGTCGTCCAGATAGCGATCGGCGATGAGCTGGAACACCGGCACGCAGTGCCGCCCGC
>NZ_RZRY01000863.1:0-2304 GCF_003998035.1 Mesorhizobium sp. M2A.F.Ca.ET.039.01.1.1
CCGGATAGCGGCCGCCCGTCGCCCAGACATAGGAGCCGCCGGCAAGCAGCGCCAGCGGCAGCGCGACCATCAGCAGGAAGCGGCCGAGGCGGCGCTTCTTCTTCGGCGCGACCGGCGCCGGAGCCACGGCGACCGGGGCGGAAGCCGGCTGCGCCGGCGCTTCAGCGACCGGCTGTGCCGGCGCGTTCAGCTTGGTGACGTTGTCCTCTTCCCGCTTGGCTGCTGCGCTCATGCCGCTGCCCCTTCCCTGCTCTTGATCTTTTCGAGGGACGATGCCTCGCCGTCCGTCAGGTTCTGCACGATCGTGTCCAACACCCGGATCAGGATGCGTCGATCTTCAGGCGAAACGCCGGTCAGCGACTCCTCATAGACCTCGCCGGCAAGGCTTTTGACATCCGCGTAGGCAGCGCTCGCCTTCTCGGTCGGGAAGATCATGCGCACGCGCCGGTCGGTGGCGTCCTGGCGGCGCTCGATCCAGCCGCCCTCCTCCATGCGGTCGACGAGGCGCGAGACGCTGATCGGTTCGATTTCGAGAAGTTCGGCCAGCCGCGCCTGCGTGATGCCTTCTTCCTTGGCGACGCGCACCATCAGCCGCCATTGCGCGGAGGAAAGCCCCAACCCGCTGGCGCGCGCCTCGAAGCGCTTGCGCATCAGGCGCTGCACGTCGTGGATCAAAAATCCCAATCTGTCGATGCCATCCGAAACCATGAGCGATACATATAATAAGCGTGCTTATTATTCAAGGGGAAGCATTGCGCCAGAAGCCGGCAAGTCGTCATGGCAGGCATTTGGTGCATTCATGGTTAGCGCCCGGTGAATCCGGCAATGGGTGAACGGCTATCCGGGGCCGAAGCTGCGGTTTCAGGCGATGCGTTCACAGCAAGGCGACAACCGTCTGAAAATTCACTGTGTTTTCTGCCACACGCTAGCGCCGCTCGGCTCGCCCGTGGTAAAGCTTGCACCGTGGATCGGGGGATCACGCAATGCCGACGCTCTATGCGCTGAAGCCGGCCTTCCAGGACAGGCTGCGACCGCTTGTCTGCCGGCTGGCAGCAATGGGCGTGACAGCCAATTTCATCACCTTGCTGGCGGCCGCGCTCTCGGTCGCGGCCGGCGTGGCGATCGCGGCGGCGCAGGGTTCGCGCGTGCTTGTGCTGCTCATCCCGCTGCTGCTGTTCGTGCGCATGGCCCTCAACGCGATGGACGGCATGCTGGCGCGGGAGCATGGCCAGGCCTCCACCCTGGGCATGTATCTGAACGAAATATGCGACGTCGTTTCCGACCTGGCGCTCATCCTGCCCTTCGCAGCCTTTGCGCAGTTCGGCGTCTGGGGTGTCGTCGCCTTCGCCATGGCGGCCATGCTCGCAGAATTCGCTGGCGTGCTCGGCATCCCCGCAGGCATCGGACGCAACTATGCCGGCCCGTTCGGCAAGAGCGACCGGGCGCTTGGGCTCGGCGTGGTCGCGGCCTTGTGCGCCTTCGGGCTGTGGCCCGCGGCCATCGCGCCGTTTGTGTTTCCGGCCATGGCTACGCTGTCGCTGCTGACCGCCATAAACCGGATACGTGCCGGTCTTACTGGCAACACCGGCTAAGCATCGAGGCTCGCCATGCCGGACGAGGGGAACAGCATGCTTCACGAAGAGATCGCCGCCGCGCCGGCGGAAAGCCTTACGCGACAGGCGCAGGAACGCAGCTTCCACAGCCATGACGGCACGGAGATTTTCTACCGTTTCTGGCCGGCCGCATCTGCCGAGGCCAAAGGCGCGGTCGTGCTTTTCCATCGCGGCCACGAGCATGGCGGCCGCATGGCGCATCTGGTCGATGAATTGCGAATGCCGGATTACTCCTTCTATGCCTGGGATGCGCGTGGCAACGGCCGCTCCGCCGGCGAGCGCGGCTATGCGCCGTCCTTTGCGGCGCTGGTGCGCGATATCGACTGTTTCATGCGCGAGATCGCGGCCAAGGACGGCTTTGGCGCACAGGACATGGCGCTCATCGCGCAATCCTTCGGCGCGGTGCTCGCCGCCGCCTGGATGCATGACTATGCGCCGAAACTGCGCGCCATGGTGCTTGCCTCGCCGGCATTCTCGGTCAAGCTCTACGTGCCCTTCGCCAAGGAAGGCATCGCGCTATGGCAGAGGATCAACGGGCGCTTCTTCGTCAATTCCTATGTCAAGGCGAGCCTGCTGACCCATGACCCGGTGCGCATCGCCTCGTTCGAGAACGATCCGCTGATCACGCGTCCGATCGCTTCCAATATCCTGGTCGAGCTCTACCAGCATGCGGCGCGCATCGTCTCCGACG
>NZ_RZRY01000864.1:0-2303 GCF_003998035.1 Mesorhizobium sp. M2A.F.Ca.ET.039.01.1.1
GTCTCGTAGACCGGGATTTTCCTGGTATCGACACCG
Organism: Mesorhizobium sp. M2A.F.Ca.ET.039.01.1.1; assembly: GCF_003998035.1. Classification (NCBI taxonomy): domain Bacteria; kingdom Pseudomonadati; phylum Pseudomonadota; class Alphaproteobacteria; order Hyphomicrobiales; family Phyllobacteriaceae; genus Mesorhizobium; species Mesorhizobium sp. M2A.F.Ca.ET.039.01.1.1. Next base: position 37 of record NZ_RZRY01000864.1, read on the forward strand.
AAGCGGGCAAGCTCCTCGAAATAGCCGGCAAGTCGGTCGCGTGTGCCGGTGTAGACCGCGCCGCGCACGATGTCCGGCGTGGCGAAGCCGGTGCGGTTGTCTGCGAAGGCCAGAGACAGCACCGCGAACCGGCGATGGCCGAGCTCGGCCAGATGGCGCGCCGCGAGCCTTGCGCCCGCGACATTGTCGACGCCGATGGCCGAGACGGTCTCGTCCTGGAAGCCGAGCTCCAGCGCCACGAAGGGCAGCCTTCGCTCGCGTGTCAGGTCGACAAGGCGCGAGCCGCCTTCGATGCAGAACAGGATGAAGCCGTCGACAAGTGCGCTCTGGATGTTCCAGGCAAGCTTCTCCTGGTTGGCGGCCGACACCAGCGCGATGCCCGCGCCGGTGGCGTCGCAGGCTTCTGAAATGCCAGCCATCATGACGCGGGCGAAAGGATCGTCGAAGAAGTAGGAGAGGGGCTCCGTGGTGGCGACGCCGATGGCGTTGACTTTGCCGGCGCGCAGCAGCCGGCCTTTCGGGTCGGGACCGGCATAGCCCATCTGCTCCGCCACCGCCTTGACCCGTTCGCGCACTTCGGCGCGCACGATCTCAGGCCGGCTGAAGACATTGGAGGCCGTGCCATGCGAGACGCCGGCGGCCTTGGCGATGTCGGCCAGCCTGATCGGTCTTGCCTGGCCTTCGAGGAGTGATGCCATGTCGTTCCTCCGAATCCGGTCACGTCACGAACATGACCGCTGAATTGCTGCCGGTCATCTAACATTTTTGTTGGATCGATTCAAATTTCGGTTGACGGCGAGCAAAAGAAGTTTATGATTTGAATCGATCCAAGTTCCTGCTCCATGGTGGAGCGGATTTCGACAGGAGGATGCCATGCATCCGGTGAGCTATTTGTTCGAGGACATCTACCGCAACGACTGGGGCATCGCTTCGGCCGCTGTCAGCGAGAAGCGGCGAGGCAGGTCGAGCCCATGGCGCCGCAAGCCGCGCTTCCTCGTGGACCCCAAGCGAGGCTGACCCGCAGTTTTTTCCGCACCCGTATATTGGATCGATTCAAACCCAAGGAGAAGCAATCATGCATCCGATTGGTCATCTGTTTCAGGACATCTACCGCAACTATTGGGGCATCACGCCCGGGACCGAGCAGCCTCAGCGGACCCGCCGTGACGAACTGCCTGCGCGCGAGCGCAAGCGGCGAGCCGGCCGAAAATAGGCGCTGAAAAATAGCCTAATGCCGAGGGCGCCACAGGGCCGAGGCGGCGATCGCCACCCAGCCGGCGATCAGCAGCGTGCCGCCGATCGGCGCCGACATCGGGAACAGCCGCGATCCGAGAAAGTCGCGGGCAAGCAGATCGCCGCAGAACAGCAGCAGGCCCAAGAGCAGGACGAGGCTGGCGATCCTGAGGCAACGGTTGCCGCCGGCAAGGCCGATGGCAAGAAAAGCCGGCGCATGCATCAGGAGGAAATTGGCGGCAGTGCCGGTAAAGGTGCCGCCGCGATGCGCGGCGGCGGCCGACAACGCTACGCCCGCCGCCCCAACGAGGCCGGCTGCCAGCACGAGGACGCGGCTTCCGCTGTCTGATGCTTGCCCGGTGAGGCTCATCCTGGATGCTCCATGGCGGTTGGGCGGAAGTCCCATCAAGACTCGCCGGCCTCGATCAGCATATGCCGCGCCCGCCTCGATTGGACAATCCAGTTGTAGGCAGCGCCCAGCGCCATCAGCACCGCTGTGCCCAGAAGCACCGAGCGCATGCCGAAATGCCCGCCGACGAAGCCGCCGGACAGCGGCCCCGCGACTTGGCCGACATATTGCGCCGAGATTGCCAGGCCAAGCACGTTGCCACCGATCCCGTCGGGGATATTGTGCCGGATGACGCTGGTGATGCAGGGCAACAATCCGCCCAGCGCCAGGCCCATCAGGAAGCGCAGGCCGATCAATTGCCAGCCATTGGTGACGAAGGCCTGCGGGATAAGCAGCAAGGCCGAGACGGCAAGGGCGCCGACCACGACGTTCCAGTAGCCGACGCGGTCGGCGAGCTTGCCCAGCCAGGACGAGGACAGGATGGTGCCGAGCGCGGCCGCCGACATGACGACGCCGGCGACCATGGTCACTTTGCTCTGGTCATCGACGAGCTGCTGTACATAGACGGTGATGATCGGCTCGATCGACATGGTGGCGAAGGCGAGCAGCATACCCGTTGCCAGCATGGCGACGATCGGCCGTTTGTCGGGGATCTGCGACCAGCCGCTTTTCGGCTTCGCCGCCG
>NZ_RZRY01000865.1:0-2289 GCF_003998035.1 Mesorhizobium sp. M2A.F.Ca.ET.039.01.1.1
GCTCAATGTCGGGCTGACCAAGGACGAAATTATCGAAACCATCATCCAGATGACGGTTTATGCCGGCTTTCCTGCGGCGCTCAACGGGCTGTTTGCGGCCAAGGAAGTCTTCGCTACCCGGTTTCCCGTCCAGAAGGGGGAAGCGGCATGATGAACCTTCTCGCCCAGCGCTCTTGCTCTCATCGCGATTCCGGTCCCATGAATGGCGAAACGCCCTAGTCGGCCTTCACCGAAAGAAGCTCTTCGACCGGTACAGTCCCTGCCTCGATCTCGACCACCCAGATGTCGGGATCGAATTTCTTCTCGCGCTCCAACCGCGCATCGAAGGCGGCGCTATCGTCGCCGGCATCGAGCAAGGTGAAGAAGCGCTCATCCGGCTTGGCTGAATCGTAACTCGTCTGCGGCGCCGGCCCGTAAAGAACGACCTCCCCCAGACGCCCGCGCGACAACACGAAGACGGCGCCCGCCTCGGTGGCGCCGCGCTTAACCACGGCGGCAAAACCGCCGGCGCCGAAAACGCGGCGTACAAGGGCCGAAACCCAGAGATCGGTGGTTACGCGCATGGGATCGTTCCGGATGACATGCCGATTGTTTAACGAGATTCCGGCTTGTCCGCGAGCGCCGGGCAGCGACAGGTTTGGATTGCTGTGGTCCCGCGTCCCCTGACGGTGGTGTTGCTTTGCCTGACAGGTCGGCGCTGCCGCTCATTGCCCTGCCGGGCATTTCCCCCCGTGTAGTGACGGGGAGAAGGAAGCTTGCGCTGACGATTTCGCCAATCTCAGACGTTGCAGGAAGAGCGCCGGCGCCGCGGCCAGCCCCTTCCCCCGTTCACGGGGAGAAGATGCCGGCAGGCAGATGAGGGGCGGCGCCGGCTCCGACAATTGGCAAATTTCGTGAATGCACCGGATAATGCTATCGTTGCGCATGGAAGCGACAATCCGACCCCTAACCGATCATGAACTGAATCAGCTCAAGCGTGCATATGCTGAAGGCATGGCGAGCGGTGAAGGCCAGAGCGTGGACCGCAATGCCTTCTTCCGCGCTCTAAAGGCTAAACGCGCAGCCCAAAACTAGATTGGCGCCGCCGCCACTCAGTTCGTCAGACCGATCTCGCGCATCTTGACGTACACCGCTTCGTCCGGCTCGCCGGTTTCGGGCAGGCCGAAGAGAGCCTGGAATTCCTTGATCGCGGCCTTGGTGCGGGCGCCGACCTTGCCGTCGAGCTGCATGTCGTTGTTACCGAAAGCTTTCAGACCGGCCTGGATCTTGACGATGCGGGCATCGGGCGATTGCGTGGCGCCATCGGCCGGGGCCGAGACGGGAATTACCGATGGCTTGGCGGACGGCGTGGCTGCTGCCGCGTCGGCCGGCCGCGGCGCCGGATGTGGAATCGCCGCCGTCGTCTGGCGCGTGCCAAGCTGGTCGAGCAGCGCGCCGTCGATCTCGCCCGAGCCCGGCAGCCCGACTTTCAATTGGTAAGCCTGGATCGCCTTGCGGGTCGCCGGTCCGGTCAGACCATCGACTGTGCCGTCATAGAAGTTGAGGTCCTTCAGGATGCCCTGCACCTGCTGGACGATCGGATCCGGCTTGGCCACCGGCTGTGCCGGCGGCTGGCGCACGATGTTGATGGTGGTCTCCGGCTCGTTGGAGACGGTATGCGGGAAATTCTCGATGCTGCGGGTGGCAAAGAAGGCGCCGGTATGCGGAAAAGGCTGATACCAGAGCGCATTGGCCGAGACATAGAACAGCGTCACCAGGAAGGCGGTCGAACCGCCGACCAGGACCGGGTTGCTTGCGATCAGCTGGCCGACCGCGGCCGCGCCTTCGGCAAGGACGCCGCGCTCGGGTTCGACCACCTTACGCCGTTTTGCGGAGCGAGCCATTCCCCTCCCCATCTCTATCCCCCTTCGGCTTCGCCGCCGGCATGGCCAGCACACCGGGTTGCGCAACGGAATGCCGCTTCGGCCCGCTCACCGGCAGGCCGATCGTCACCGTGGTGCCCTCACCCGGCGCGCTCTCGATCGACATCGTGCCGTCGTGCAGCGCCACCAGGCCCTTGACCAGCGACAGGCCGAGCCCGGTTCCCTCGAAACGGCGCGTGTAGTCGTTCTGGATCTGCATGAAAGGCTTGCCGAGATTGGCCATATCCTCCTCGGCGATGCCGATGCCGGTGTCGCTGACCCAGAAATGCAGGCGCGAGCCGACGCGCTTGGCGCCGATCACCACGCTGCCGCCATCGGGCGTGAACTTGACGGCGTTCGAAGCGAGATTGATCAGGATCTGCTGCAC
>NZ_RZRY01000866.1:0-2276 GCF_003998035.1 Mesorhizobium sp. M2A.F.Ca.ET.039.01.1.1
TGCCAATCTCGTGCGGCTGATCAGCAAGGTCTATCTAGAGACGCCGCCCGGCGAGCCGGTGCACCTGACCAGCGCCATGCTGGAAGGCCGGTCCGATGGGCTGATTTGCCTGACCGGCGGCCCGCGCGGTCCGATCGGCAGCGCGCTCAAGGCGGACCGGCGCGACCTTGCCGAACAGCGGCTGCTGTTCCTCAAGGGCCTGTTCGGTGACAGGCTCTATGTCGAGCTGGAGCGGGTCGCCGGCTACGACCGCATGGTCGAAAAGTCGACGGTCGACCTAGCCTACACGCACGACCTGCCGCTGGTCGCCACCAACGAGGCGTTTTTCTCCAAACGCGAGGACTATGAGGCGCATGATGCGCTGATCGCCATCGCAGAGGGATCGGTGGTCGCCGCGGACAATCGCCGGCGGCTTTCGCCGGACAATTTCCTGCGCAGCCAGGCCGAGATGGCGCGGCTGTTCTCGGACCTGCCGGAAGCGATCGACAACACGGTCGAGATCGCGATGCGCTGCTCCTACTATCCGAAGAACCGCAGCCCGATCCTGCCGCGCTTCACCGGCGCCGACGCGGCCGACAAGGACGCGGCGGAAAAGGCGGAAGCCGCAGAGCTTGCCCGCCAGGCGCGCGAGGGGCTGGAGGCGCGGCTTGCCGCGCACGGCCCGACGCCGGGCTACACGGTCGAGCAATATCGCGAGCGGCTCGAATTCGAGCTCGGCATCATCGAGAAGATGAAGTTTCCGGGCTATTTCCTGATCGTCGCCGACTTCATCAAATGGGCCAAGTCGCAAGGCATTCCCGTCGGCCCGGGGCGCGGTTCGGGCGCCGGTTCGCTGGTCGCCTATTCGACCACCATCACCGATATCGATCCGCTGCGCTTCTCGCTGCTGTTCGAGCGCTTCCTTAACCCCGACCGCGTCTCGATGCCGGACTTCGACATCGATTTCTGCCAGGACCGGCGCGAGGAGGTCATCCGCTACGTCCAGCAGAAATACGGCCGCGACCAGGTCGGCCAGATCATCACCTTCGGAACGCTGCAGGCGCGAGCGGTGCTGCGCGACGTCGGCCGCGTGCTGCAGATGCCTTACGGCCAGGTCGACAAGCTCTCCAAGATGGTGCCGCAAAACCCGGCCAATCCGGTCAAGCTGGCGGATGCCATCGCCAACGAGCCGCGCTTCGCCGAGGAGGCGGAAAAGGAGCCGATCGTGCAGACGCTGCTCGATACGGCGCAGAAGCTCGAAGGCCTCTACCGCCATGCCTCGACGCATGCCGCCGGCATCGTCATCGGCGACCGGCCGTTGTCCGAGTTGGTGCCGATGTACCGCGATCCGCGCTCGGACATGCCGGTCACCCAGTTCAACATGAAATATGTCGAGCAGGCGGGTCTGGTGAAGTTCGACTTCCTCGGCCTGAAGACGCTGACCGTGCTGGAAACGGCGGTGAAGCTCATCCGCCGGCGCGGCGTCGACATAGACCTTGCGCGCATTCCGCTCGACGACAAAGAGACTTACTCGATGCTGTCGCGCGGCGAGGTCGTCGGCGTGTTCCAGGTTGAAAGTGCCGGCATGCGCAAGGCGCTGATCGGCATGCGACCGGACTGCATCGAGGACATTATCGCGCTGGTGGCGCTCTACCGTCCCGGCCCGATGGAGAACATCCCGACCTACAATGCCAGAAAGCATGGCGAGGAGGAGATGGCCTCGATCCATCCCAAGATCGATCATCTGGTGAAGGAGACGCAAGGCGTCATCGTGTACCAGGAACAGGTGATGCAGATCGCGCAGGAACTGTCCGGCTATTCGCTCGGCGAAGCCGACCTTCTGCGCCGCGCCATGGGCAAGAAGATCCGCGCCGAGATGGACAAGCAGCGCGAGCGCTTCGTGTCCGGCGCGGTCGAGCGCGGCGTCTCCAAGCCGCAGGCCGACTTCATCTTCGATCTCCTGGCGAAGTTCGCCGACTACGGCTTCAACAAGTCGCACGCGGCGGCCTACGCTGTCGTCTCCTACCAGACCGCCTATCTCAAGGCGCATTATCCGGTCGAGTTCCTGGCGGCGTCGATGACGCTCGACATGAGCAACACAGACAAGCTGGCCGACTTCCGCCAGGATGCCATGCGCCTCGGCATCGAGGTGGTGGCGCCGTCGGTGATGACCAGCTTCCGCCCGTTCGAAGTGGGTGAAAACAAGATCTTCTATTCGCTGGCGGCGCTGAAGGGCGTCGGCGACGCGGCGGTTGAGCATATCGTCGCCGTGCGCGGCGAGAAGCCGTTCAAGAACC
>NZ_RZRY01000867.1:0-2274 GCF_003998035.1 Mesorhizobium sp. M2A.F.Ca.ET.039.01.1.1
CTTCCATAGACCTGTTTCAGCTCGTCCCGGGTCTTCGAGATCAATCCGAGGAAATCCGCCTTGCGCTTGCGATCGGCTTCGTAGCTGCGCAATCCGGCGCGATTGCCGGTGGCGCGCAGCCATTTCCTCGTGCCGGTGGTTTCGACGGAAACCGCGAAGGCCTCGTTGAACGCGGAGTCGCCGTTCACATAGACTTTCTGGTGCGCCAGCTCATGGAAGACAAGGCTGGCGAGATAGGTGTCGTTCTGGCGCAGCATGGTGCTGAGCAGCGGGTCGCTGAACCAGCCCAGCGTGGAATAGGCCGTGATACCCGTCACATAGACGTCCAGCCCCCGCCGCTGCAGCGCGGCGGCATTTTCGAGCGCGTCCTTGCGCGAAAAGTAGCCCTTGTAGGGAACGCAGCCGAACACCGGAAAGCACCATGTTACCGGCGCGAGCGAGAATTGCGGCGCGGCAAAGACCGCCAAGGTCACATCGTTGCGGCCGACATCGACATAGCTGCGGTAGCTGCTGTTGTCGGGCAGCGCCAGTTCTTCCGTGGCAAAGCGGCGGATGGCGGTGGCCGATGTCAGCTTGGCGCGCAGCGCCTTGGGCGTAGAGGGATCGCGGATCAGTTTTCCAACATTTTTCCGCGCGGCCATGATCTCGACATGGCCCTCCAGCGACTGCGCGTAGTAGGAAATGCTGGTGCAGCCGGTCACACCGGACGCCATGATCGCAGCAGCAAGCAATCGAAAAACGCGCTTCAAAGCTTGCCCACCGCCTGCTCATCTCCTCGGGAGCGAATGTCCCCTTGCTCGCCGAGTCTCAAACAGGCGCACCTGTTTTCGTCAAGACCTCGAGCGGGCGGCGCGGCGCTTGCCGCTCCGTCAAGACTTGACGATCTCCGTTACGCAGTGGACGTAGTCCATGCGATGGCCTTCGGGAGCTTGCGCGACGTCGGCTTCATAGGCGCCGTAGAAATCGTCGATGATCGCGGAGCGTTCGCTTGGCGGTCGCGCGGGATCGAGCGCGTTGGCGAAAACGGTCTCGGACCAGGAGCGCAGCGTCGGCACATAGGCCCGGGCGAAATCCCCCGCATTGCGATGGGTGCGGAACGCCTCGGCATATGGGCAAGGCGTCACCATGGTGAACATCGTCTCCAACTTCAGCCCGGCTTGCGACACCGGCGAAGCGGGATCGCGGAACGGCGCGGCGAACTCCTCAGGTGTCTTGTAGAACTGCTGGAACGTCGCGTTGACATATTCCGCCTCGTTGATCCGCCCGGTCCGCAGCAGGTCGCGCCAATGGCGGGCGAAGCTGTCGAACATGTCGGCGCCCGTCGTATGTCCGAGATAGCGGCCTTCCTCGTCGATGCAGAAATTGGCCAGCGCAAGCCGCCCGCCTGATCGCAATTCGCGCGCCCTGGCAAGCAGGATCGTCTCCCAATCGCGCAGCGCCTGGGCGCGGAACTGCTCGCGCTCGGCATTGCTTGCACCGACCGCCTGGACGTGGTCGGCGATCATGCACGGCCGCTTGCTGATCCAGTGCATCGCCGTCGCGGAAAAGCCGAAGGAGAGCGAATTGTCCGGCAGGATCTGGCGGTAGAAGCTGGTGCCGCTACCGAAGATGTAAAGCCCGGGCGTCTCGGCCAGCGGCGCTTCGGTGGAGGTTCCAAGAAGGCCCTGGCTGAGCCGGAACAAGGTCGAGAAATCGTTATGGGGCAGGTCGGTATAGGTGATCGATATCGCCCGGTTCGGTTCCCTCTCCCGAACGGCGCCGATCAGCCGTCGCATCATGTCCATGGAAGTGCCCCCATCGGCGGCGCCGAAATCGGCGATGGCGAAGGGCAGGCCGTCGGCCAGTCGGGGCATCCTGGCGACAGCCTCGATGACGAGATCGCCGACCTTGTCGATGACGTATTTGGCGCCGACGGTATTGGCCGAATAGTAGCCTGCGCCACGCATGGCGATCTTCTGGCCGTCGGCTGCACTCATTTTGTTCTCCCCTTGTTATTCATCGTCCACCCGGCCGCCACCGGCACCACGCACGCGCGATCTTTCGCTTTCCGGCACATAGGTTCTGGCGGCGAAGGAATTGAGCGCCGCAAGTGTCCGCTCGTCGATCGCGCCGCGCCGGCCTGTGGCTGGCTGCTCGGTTTCGGCGCGGCGTTCGATGACGACATCGGCGCGCGTCGCCAGCCCCACGGGCCGCGCTACGCGCATGGGTGAGCGGCGCAGCATGGCGTCGAACCAGACCGGCAGGCCGACATCCAGGATCGTCAGCGGCATAACG
>NZ_RZRY01000868.1:0-2273 GCF_003998035.1 Mesorhizobium sp. M2A.F.Ca.ET.039.01.1.1
GATCAGGGTCTCGTAGATTTCGGCGATCGCCTCGTGCCAGTCGTCGACGGTTGTCCGGTAGGACGATGTCGGCTCGGCCCTGACCGGCACCTCGAATTCGACGCGGCGCGATTTAGGGTTGGTGACGAAGCGGTCGCAGATCTGCCGGCGCAGATCGGCGAGATCGTTCTTCTTCGCCCCCTTGTCGGGGATGAACAGCACGTCGGCGCGGTTCAGGCCGTTGATGGCCTGGACCGTCATGTGATCGGGATTACCGGCGCCGATGCCGATGACGAGAAGCTTGCGCATGGCGATCTCCTGCCTGATCGGCGGCTCGGTGTCCAGAAGTACCCGTATCCGGTGACGAAGGGCTTTGAAACGCTATCTTGAAACGGGTAGATGGAAGAGCGCATCCGGCTGGTCCCGGTATAGCGGCACAGAGGAGGGGTCGATGTTACGCACCATACTGACCGCGGCGCTGGCGATCATGGCCGCTCCGGCCCTCGCCAACGATTCCGTCGCCGAACTCGGCACCGGCGGCCTGATCCTGTCGCGCAGCGATGCCGTCGCCATGCAAAGCGAGGACCTTTTCATCTCGCCGGAGAAGGTGACGGTCGACTATGTCTTCCGCAACAACACCGACAAGGATGTCAGCTCCATCGTGGCGTTCCCGATGCCCGACATCGAGGGCGATCGCAACGAGATGCCGGCGCTCCCGGAGGCGCAGAGCGACAATTTCCTCGGCTTCGAGGTGACGATTGACGGCGTCGACGCGAAGCCTCAGCTTGAGCAACGGGCGTTTGCACTGGGCATCGACATCACTGCCGACCTCAAGGCCCAGAGCGTGCCGCTCTATCCGTTCGGCGATGCTGCCAAGGCGGCGCTGGCGAAACTGCCCAAGGCTGTCACCAAGGACTGGGAAGACCGCGGCATCATCATCGAGGATACGGCCGATGACGGTTCGGGCATGCAGACCGCCTATGTGCCCTTCTGGCAATTGCGCTCGACCTATTGGTGGCGTTCGACCTTCCCGGCCAACAAGGAAGTTCATGTCTCGCATCGCTATAAGCCAAGCGTCGGCGGCACCTCCTCGGTCAGCTTCTTCTCCGATGGCCAGTTCCAGAGCCCGCAATACGAGACTTACAAGACCCGCTACTGCATGGATCAGACGTTCGAGAACGTGGTGCGCAAGGCGGCCAAGGCGAATCCGGACGGTTATCCAAAATATTACGAGAGCCGGATCGCCTACGTCCTCACCACGGGGGGCAACTGGGCCTCCGGCACCATCGGCAATTTCAAGCTGACGATCGACAAGGGCAGCCCCAAAAACCTCGTCTCCTTCTGCGGCGACAATGTCAAAAAGGTCGGACCGACGACATTCGAGATCACCGCGAAAGATTTTTATCCCGAGCGCGACATCGACATCCTGCTGCTCGAGCCGTCCGACAATGGCGGGAACGGCGGCTGATGGATATCGCGATCTATGTCGCCATCGCCGAAAACGGCGTGATCGGCCGCGAGGGCGGCCTGCCGTGGCGGCTTTCCACCGATCTCAAGCGCTTCAAGGCCGATACGATGGGCAAGCCGATCATCATGGGCCGCAAGACCTATGAAGGCATCGGCCGGCCGCTGCCCGGCCGGCTCAACATCGTGGTGACGCGCGACAAGGCCTGGCGCGCCGAAGGCATCGAAGTGGCCCACTCGCTGGATGACGCGATCGCGCTGGCCAGGGTGCGCGGCCGCTGCATGGCGGGAGCGGAGGAGATCTGCGTGGTCGGTGGCGGCGAGATCTATGCCCAGGCCTTGCCGGTTGCCGACCGGCTGCACGTGACGCATGTGCTGGCCAGCGTCGATGGCGACGCGCATTTTCCGCCGATCGACCCGAGCATCTGGCAAGTCGTCAGCGCCGAGGATTTTCCCGCCGGCGAGAAAGACAGCCACGCCACGCGTTATACGGTTTACGAGCGCCGACGCGACGATCGTTGATGACGACAAAGGGTCGCGACCGATCCAAATCGCATGGGGACGATGGCCCATCGCGTTGAAAGCGGATCGACGCGTCCCTATAGAAGAACGGTGTTGCAGCGGCCCGCGTCCAACCGGACGCACAAGAGGCCGCCGTAATACCTTGATTTTGGCGCACGATTCCTTTTCGAAAACCGATATGGGTTTTCCCGGTCATGCGTTAGGATTGCGCCGCAAGGCCTGAGGGAACCGAAGCGAAAGGACATTCATGCCCTGGAACGACAAGAGTGGCGGCGGCGGCCCATGGGGCGGCGGCGGCAATCAGGGAC
>NZ_RZRY01000869.1:0-2267 GCF_003998035.1 Mesorhizobium sp. M2A.F.Ca.ET.039.01.1.1
CTCGACAGCCTGCCGCTCTATTCGCTGATCGCCGGTCTGATCGTCATCATGTCGATCTGGTCGCTGCGCCGGCTGACCGCGCCTTACCGGATGATGGAGACGGCGGTGACGCGGATCGGCAACGATCTGAAAAGCCCGCCGATCTCCGAGAGCGGCAGCCGCGAGATCCGCGCCGCGGCGAAGGCGATCAACGCCATGCAGATGCGGCTTCGCGATTATGTCGAGGACCGCGAGCACCTCGCGGCGGCGCTGGCGCATGACCTGCGCACGCCGCTGACCCGCATGCGGCTCCGCCTCGAACTGTTGCGCAGGTCGCCCGCACGCGAAGCGCTGGCGCACGACCTCGCCGACATCGAAAGCATCGCGAGTTCCGTCATCGACTTCGCCAAATTCGAGGTGACCGAGGAAAAGGCCGAGCGGATCGATTTCTGGTCGCTGGTGGAATCGGTGGCGGACTCTTTCGAAGATGCATCCTTCGACGAGGATGCGACGCCTTCGCGCGGCCTGATCTGCATCGCGCGGCCGGTGGCGCTGCGCCGCTGCATCACCAATCTCATCCAGAACGCGGTGACCTACGGCAAGAAAGCGCATCTCGGCGTGCGGCGAACGGGCGACACGATCACGCTCTCGATCCGCGACGAGGGCCCCGGCATCCCGCAAGCGAAGCTGGACGCGGTGTTCGGCTCCTTCGTGCGGCTGGAGGAATCGCGCAACCGCACCACCGGCGGCCTCGGCCTCGGCCTGACCATCGCCCGCAACATCGCCCGCGGCGCCGGCGGCGAGGTCATTCTTTCCAACTATCCGGGCGGCGGCCTGCTGACGGAGCTGCGGCTGCCGGTGGCAGCTTGAGTCAGCAGGCGGTTGCCGGTTCCACGCCGGTACTGGATCGATAACCTCTTCCTTGTGATAGTGCGCCCGTTTCTGCACGAGGAATCCACCCCCATGTTTTACGCCATCCTGGCCTACCACGTCGAAGACACCGTCCAGTCCTGGACGCCCGACGAGGATGCGGCGCTGATGAAGGATCTGCTCGATGTCAACGACAGGCTCACACGCGAGGGCAAGCTCGGCCCGGCAGCGAGGCTCGACGCGACGGTCAAGGCCGTGACGCTGCGCGGTCCCGGCGACGGCATGGTGATCGACGGTCCCTTTGCCGAGACCAAGGAACAGTTGCTCGGCCTCTATGTCCTCGACTGCGCCGACCAGGACGAAGCTATCGCCGCCGCGCGCGATCTCAAGCGCGTCAACCCTTCCGCCGTCTACGAGATCCGGCCGATCATGCTCTATCTGCCGGGCGCCGCGCTGGCGGCTGGTTGAGATCTATTCCCGCTGCCGCCTACTCGCCAGCGGTTCACTGGTGCGCGCGACGCCTGACAATGCGGTCGCGCGCCGCGATATCGGCGGGAGCCTCATCGACTGGATAGCCGAAATCCTTCAGTTCTGACATCGACAGCCCGGCCAAAGCCCGACGCCGCCTTGCAACCTGATATCGGCGCTGGAGCCCAGCGAAGACCATCGCGATATTGGTGGCAAGCGTGCCGGCAAGCCAAGTGGTGGGGTGGAAGGTTCTGATGCTGATATACGCCATTCCCATTCTCCCTCGTTCGAATTCACGAAGGCAATGTTCCACCGGCGCGCTTGGCCGATGTTCATTCAGGCGTGAAAGCGCGGGAAAAACCGCGCTAAATCGTCGTTAAGTCGAATGCAGGACGTGATATTCTGCCCAGGGCTTTTTCAAGGGGGCCGGGGTGCATATCCGATTGCTTGGCGGCATCGAGGTTGTCTCCGCAGGCGGGCAACCTCTGCATTTCGCGACGCGCAAGACGTCGCTGCTCTTTGCCGCGCTCGTCCTGGCCGGTCCCAAGGGCCTTCGCCGCGAGAGGGTGGCGGCGATGCTGTGGGCAGGTAGCGGCGAGCAACAAGCGCGAAACAGCCTGCGCCAGGCCCTGGTCGACATCAGGCGGCTGTTTCCGTCAACCGGCGACGCCGCCATTCGCGTCGAAGGCAACGCCGACACCATCTGGCTGGCGGCGGATGCCGATGAGGCTGACATCTGGGTTTTCGACCGCGCGTGGCAGGCCGAAGACGGCACTAACCTTGCGGCTGCTGCCGACCTCTACCGGGGGGATCTGCTCGACGGGTTGTCTTTCGCGGGCGAGGTCGACGAATGGCTTGCGCCGCTTCGGGCGAACTACACGCGCAAGGCGCTGGATTTGGCCGAGCGGCTTAGCCTTTTGCCGGGATGGGACGCACGCGAGGAACAGGCC
>NZ_RZRY01000086.1:0-14555 GCF_003998035.1 Mesorhizobium sp. M2A.F.Ca.ET.039.01.1.1
CAAGGAAGGACAGCGACTGCTCGCGGTCGAGCCTGAGCTTCACGCTATCGAAGGCGAGCATGCGGTTGACGGAGAAGTGCCGGCCGACGTCGCGCAGGAAGTTGACGTAGTTGATCTCCATCAGCCAGTCGGCGTTGTTGACCATGACTGCGTCGCCGGGGCCGTTGCCGAACTTCAGGTAAGGCGCGAAATTGCGGCGGATGCCGACGAGATTGTCCTCGATGTCCTGCGGGGTGAGCAGCTTGCGCGCTTCGTCCTTGAAGGACGGGTCGCCGATCATCGAGGTGCCGCCGCCCATCAGCGCGATCGGACGGTGGCCGGTCTGCTGCAGCCAATGCAGCATCATGATCTGGATCAGCGATCCCGCATGCAGACTCCGGGCGGTGGCGTCGAAGCCGATATAGGCGCTTACCGTTTCCTTGGCGAAAAGCTGGTCGAGGGCGGATTCGTCCGAAATCTGGTGGATGAAACCGCGCTCGCTCATGATGCGCAGGAAATCGGATTTGAAGGCGGACATTTGTTCTTCCTGAGGTCGCCGGGCACTTGGCCATGCTTGATATGAAGGCGCGCGTTTAGCATCCAAGCGCGATCAGCAAAAGTGGTTTCCGGTTTTGCGTCCGATCGCGGTTCAACTGGGCAATCCAGCGATCAGCAAAAGTGGTTCCGGTTTTGCGTCCGGTCCCGTGCGGCACCGCTGTCCTTGCCTCACCCATTTTGCTGGCGTAATGAAGCGCCGCGCAAATACAGGCGCCATGCGGCGACGGGGCCATCCCGCAGTTTCAGATCGGACGAGCTCCCGCGATGAACAGGAACTACATTCTCCTCTTTCTGTTCAGCATCGTCATGACCGTCAGCGGGCTGGCCAGCCTGCCGCCGGTGGACCGCGACGAATCCCGCTTCGTCCAGGCGACCAAGCAGATGGTCGAGACGGGTGACTATGTCGACATACGCCTGCAGGACGTCACGCGCTACAAGAAGCCGATCGGCATCTATTGGCTGCAGTCGGCGGCGGTGGCGCTGAGCGGCGAGGGGGCGGCGGCGCCGATCTGGGTCTATCGCCTGGTCTCGATGCTGGGCATCGCGATCGCGGTCGTCGGCATCGGCTGGACCGGGACAAAGCTCTTCGGCGCCAATGCCGGGCTCGCTGCCGGCCTGATGATGGCGGCGATCTTCGCCACCGCCTTCGAGGGACGCGACGCCAAGACCGACGCGATGCTTCTCGCCTGCTGTGTGATCGCGCAGGGCGCGTTGGCCCAGGTCTATATGGCGGCCAAGCGCAACGAGTCGGTACCCGGGCATCTGCCGTGGATATTCTGGATCGCGCAAGGGTTGGGCATCCTGATCAAGGGCCCGGTTTCGCCACTCTTGTCGCTGCTCACGGCCGCGGCGCTTATTGCCTTCGACCGCGACTGGCGCTGGCTCACGAAGATGAAGCTGGTGCGCGGCGTCGCGATCGTGCTCGTGATCGTGCTGCCATGGCTGATCCTCATCACCTGGAAGAGCGGCGGCGCCTTCTTCCAGGAGGCGGTCGGCAAGGACATGCTGAACAAGGTGGCGCAGGGCGAGGAATCGCACGGCCTGCCGCCCGGCTTCTATATGCTCACCTACTCGCTGTTCATGTGGCCGTTCGGGCTGATCGCGGTCGGCGCCGGGCTGCAGGCGATCAACCGGTTCTGGGACGATCCGCGCCTGCGCTTCTGCCTGGCCTGGTACATCCCGTTCTGGCTGGTGTTCGAGGCGATCCCGACCAAGCTGCCGCATTATGTGATGCCGGCCTATCCGGGCATGGCGCTCTTGATCGGCTGGCTGCTCACGCTCCCGGCGGACCAGGCCAACGCGCCGCTGAAGCGCTGGCAGACATGGCTGTGGTGGGCGACGGCTTTCGGCCTTGCCGTGGTGGCGATCGGTCTTGCGGTGGTCTGCCTTGGCGCGCCGCTCTATCTCGCCAAGACCTTCTCCTGGTGGAGCATACCGGCGGCGATCGCCGCTCTTGTCACCGGCTATCTCGCTTTCCCCAGGCAGTTGCAGGTGCCGCTTGGCCGCATCGCCGCGATCGCGGTCGGCGCCGGGATCACCTTCAGCCTGCTGTTCGGCGTCATCGCGCCGTCGCTGAAGCCGATCTGGCTTAGCCCCGCGATCAAGACCGCGGTCGACGCCAACCGCCTTTGCGAGACCACCGTGCTCGCCTCGGCGAAATTCCAGGAGCCGAGCCTGGTCTTCCTGGTCGGCACCAAGACCGTGCTCACCGAGGTCGAGGGCGTGGCGCGGCATCTGCTCGACGATCCGTCCTGCGCGCTCGGCCTGGCGCCGATCAAGGACGAGCAGAAGCTTGCCGATGTGCTGACCGCCCAGGGCAAGTCGGCCAAGCGGCTGACCGAGATCGACGGCATCAACTATTCGTCAGGAGACAAGCTTGCGCTCGGGCTTTACCGGGTGGCGCCGTGATGAATAGCCTCGGGCATCGAATGCCCCTATAGACTCGCGCCAAAGCCATGTCCGCCGCGCCCTTTGCCCTTTACCGCCGCTCGCTCGGCAATTTCCGCGACACGATGTCGATCGTGATGCGACGCTTTGCCGTGCGGCCGGCGCGCTATCCGCGAATCCTATGGAGCGTCTGGCTCATAGCCTGGGTGCTGCTCATCATTGCGACCTTCCTGCGCCTCGACGCTGGCGCAGGCGAAATGCGCGGCGAATGGTCACCCGGCTTCGTGCGCTACACCGATTTCTTCACGCAGTTCGGCCTCGGCGGGTGGTACCTCATTCCGTCAGCGCTCTGCCTCGTCGCCGCCAATCTGACGGATTGGCGCGGCCTGTCCCGGCACGGCCGGATGCTGGTCTACAACTGGACGTGCTTCGCCTTCCTGGTGCTCTGCGCCGTCGGCCTGTCCGGTCTCGCGGTCAACCTGTTGAAATACGGCATCGGCCGGGCCCGGCCGCTTTATTTCGACAGCTTCGGCGTCCTGTCGCTGCATCCTTTCGCCATGGATGCGCGCTTCGCCGGCTTTCCCTCCGGCCATGCCACGACGATGGGTGCGGTGTTCGGCATCCTGCTGCTTTTGTTCCCGCGCCGCTGGTATATCGCGCTGGCGGTCACCGCCTGCATCGCTTCGACCCGCGTCTTCGTCGGCGCGCATTATCCAAGCGATACGGTTGCGGGCTTCGGCCTAGGGCTGGCGTTTGCTGTTGCCTCGGGGCTGGTTTTCGCCCGGCTCGGTTTCATCTTCGGCCAGACAAGCGCGAAGCTGCCGGTGCGCAAGCGGACATTCCGGCTGGCACCCTCCCGCGCGCCGAGAGGCAGGACTTCGATGGCCGGCCCGGTCGAAGGCGGCGAGATCGGCGCCGACCGGACGCCAACCCATTAAAGCTCTTCGACTGTACAGCTTTCCCGCTTAGCGCAGCCGCTTCGGCCGCGGATCCGCGAGTTCGCCGGCGAGGCGCCGGTCGAGATAGTCAGCGCATTCGTGGATCAGCAACTCGGCGTCATTGGCGAAGAAATGGTTGGCGCCGGGCAGCGTCTTCTGGGTGATGGTGATGCCCTTTTGCGTGTGCAGCTTGTCGACAAGCCCCTGCACGTCCTTGGGCGGCGCCACCTTGTCTGCATCGCCATGGATGATCAGGCCGGATGAAGGGCAGGGCGCCAGGAACGAAAAATCATAGGTGTTGGGCTGCGGCGCCACCGAGATGAAGCCCTCGATCTCCGGCCGGCGCATCAGAAGCTGCATGCCGATCCACGAGCCGAAGGAATAGCCGGCGACCCAGCAGCTTTTCGAATCTGGATGCAGCGACTGCACCCAGTCGAGCGCCGCAGCCGCGTCCGACAATTCGCCGGTGCCGTGGTCGAACTCGCCCTGGCTGCGGCCGATGCCGCGGAAATTGAAGCGCAGCACAGTGAAATCGCGCTTTTGGAACATGTAGAAGAGGTCGTAGACGATCTTGTTGTTCATCGTGCCGCCGAATTGCGGGTGCGGATGCAGCACAATGGCGATCGGGGCGCTCTTTTCCTTCGAGGGCTGATAACGTCCCTCCAGGCGACCAGCCGGACCGGCGAAAATGACCTCAGGCATAAAATACTCCACGTGGCATATGAATGCGCTAGCCCGGAACTCTTTCGGCCCTAACTGTCCTGCGGCCCCAAACCTTCTGTGGCCTTGACGCCGGGCGAGCGTCTTCCTAGAAGCTAGTTTAGAATTGTTCAAAACTGGGAGGCCGAAACCCGATGGTCCGGCCGCCCGCGCCGCAAGCCGGGTAAATAGGACGGCTTGCCTTGCAATTTCAAGGAAATAACGCGCTATCCTCGCGGGATAGTTGGCGGAAGGACGAACTGAGCGAAAATGGCCGCAACCCGCGCCTATCTCGACTACAACGCCAGCGCGCCGCTCATTGCGGAAGCGCGGGCGGCGATGGTCGCTGCGCTCGATGCCGCCAACCCATCATCGGTCCACACCGAGGGCCGCGCCGCGCGCCGGCTGGTCGAGGACGCGCGCCGCGACGTGGCGCGGCTGGTCAACGCCAGGCCCGAGCATGTCGTGTTCACCTCCGGCGCCACCGAGGCCTCCTCGACGCTGCTTACGCCGGACTGGCAGATGGGGCGCGGCGCCATCCGCATGAGCCATCTCTATGTCTCTGAGGCCGACCATCCCTGCGTCCTCAATGGCGGGCGCTTCGCGCCGGCGCAGGTGACGAGGATCGGCGTTGACAGCAACGGCATCGCCGATATCGAGGCGCTTGCCGCTGCGCTTGCCCAGCATGACAAGACAGCCGGCCTGCCGCTGGTGGCGATCCACGCCGCCAATAACGAGACTGGTGTCGTCCAGCCGGTGGGGCGCATCGCCGACATCGTCAAGGCCGCCGGCGGGGTGCTGGTTGTCGACGCCGTGCAGGCCGCCGGGCGGATTCCGCTCGATATGTCAGACCCTTATGCCGATTACCTGATCCTGTCCTCGCACAAGATCGGCGGTCCCAAAGGCGTCGGCGCGATCGTCGCCGCGTCCGACCTGATGATGCCGCGGCCGCTGGTCAATGGCGGCGGCCAGGAGAAGGGCCATCGCGCCGGGACGGAAAACGTTGCCGGGATCGCCGGTTTCGGCGCCGCCGCGCGGGCAGCGCTTGCCGGCCTCGGCAATATGGACGCCATCGCGCGCCGGCGCGACGAGGTCGAAGCCATCGTGACCGAACTGGCGCCGGACGCGGAAATCTTCGGAAATGGCGCTCAGAGGCTTGCCAACACGACATTCTTCGCTATTCCCGGCGTCAAGGCCGAGACGGCGCAGATCGCTTTCGATCTTGCCGGCGTCGCGCTGTCGGCGGGTTCGGCCTGCTCATCGGGAAAGGTCGGGCCAAGCCATGTGCTGAAGGCCATGGGCCATGGCGACAGCCTGGGCGCCTTGCGCGTGTCGATCGGCCGCGCGACCGGCGCCGAGGATATCGAGGCCTTCCGGGCCGGGCTGGCGGGCATCGTCGTGCGCCGGGCGGGTAAGGAAGAAGCCGCCTGACGGCGGCGAAGACGAATTCAGGCCCTGCGGCCTGGTAGAGTGGTGCGTTTTGTCCTGGCCGGGTGAATTTCCGGCGGATACGCACTATATGGAGCTTACTCCGCTGCGCACCCCTGCCGGGATGCGATCACAGCGGTGCCATAGTTTGAAAACTGCCGGGCCTTGACCCCGGCGTGGATGGAGAACGCTTATGCCTGCTGTGCAGGAGACGATCGATCGAGTCCGAAAGATCGACGTCGACCAGTATAAATACGGATTCCAGACAGAGATCGAGATGGACAAGGCCCCGAAGGGCCTGAGCGAGGACATCATTCGCTTCATCTCGGCCAAGAAGGATGAGCCGGACTGGATGCTGGAATGGCGTCTGGGGGCCTATCGCCGCTGGCTGACGCTGGAAGAGCCGACCTGGGCGCGCGTCCACTATCCGAAGATCGACTTCCAGGACATCTATTACTACGCCGCGCCGAAGAGCACGCCGGGGCCGAAGTCGCTGAGCGAAGTCGACCCTGAACTGCTCAAGGTCTATGAAAAGCTCGGCATTCCGCTCAAGGAGCAGGAAATCCTGGCCGGCGTGCAGAAGCTCGCGGCGGTGGACGAGGAAGCGGAGATAGGCGACAACGTCTACAAGTCCGGCCGCGTCGCGGTCGACGCCGTGTTCGATTCGGTTTCCGTGGTCACCACCTTCAAGGAAGAGCTCGCCAAGGCGGGCGTCATCTTCTGCTCGATCTCGGAAGCGATCCGCGAGCATTCGGAACTGGTCAAGAAATATCTCGGCTCCGTGGTGCCGACCTCGGACAATTTTTACGCGACGTTGAACTCGGCCGTGTTCACCGACGGTTCCTTCGTCTTCGTGCCGAAGGGCGTGCGCTGCCCGATGGAATTGTCGACCTATTTCCGCATCGACGAGAAGAACACCGGCCAGTTCGAACGCACGCTGATCATCGCCGAGGAGGGGGCTTACGTCTCCTATCTCGAAGGCTGCACGGCGCCGCAGCGCGACGAGAACCAGCTGCATGCGGCGGTGGTCGAGTTGATCGCGCTCGACGATGCCGAGATCAAATATTCAACGGTGCAGAACTGGTATCCCGGCGACGCCGAGGGCAAGGGCGGCATCTACAATTTCGTCACCAAGCGCGGCGACTGCCGCGGCGACCGCTCGAAGATCTCGTGGACGCAGGTCGAGACGGGTTCGGCCATCACCTGGAAATATCCGAGCTGCATCCTGCGCGGCGACGATTCCTCGGGCGAGTTCTATTCGATCGCGGTGTCGAACGGCTATCAGCAGGTCGATAGCGGCACCAAGATGATCCATCTCGGCAAGAACACGTCGAGCCGCATCATCTCCAAGGGCATCGCCGCCGGCTTCTCGCAGAACACCTATCGCGGCCAGGTCTCGGCGCACCGCAAGGCGGCCAACGCGCGCAACTTCACCAATTGCGACTCGCTTTTGATCGGCGACCAGTGCGGCGCGCACACCGTGCCTTACATGGAAGCCAAGAACGCGACGGCGAAGTTCGAGCACGAGGCGACGACGTCGAAGATTTCCGAGGACCAGAAGTTCTACGTCATGCAGCGCGGCATCCCCGAAGAGGAAGCGATCGCGCTGATCGTCAACGGCTTCGTCAAGGATGTCATCCAGCAGCTGCCGATGGAGTTCGCCGTCGAGGCGCAGAAGCTGATCGGCATCAGCCTCGAGGGTTCGGTCGGCTGACCGCAAAATTATTCAGGAAGAAACTATGCTTGAGATCAAGAATTTGCATGCCCGCATCGTCGATGACGGCACCGAGATCATCCGCGGCCTGAACCTGACGGTGAAAGCCGGCGAGGTCGCCGCCATCATGGGTCCGAACGGTTCGGGCAAGTCGACGTTGTCCTATATCCTCGCCGGCCGCGAGGACTATGAGGTCACCGAGGGCGACATCCTCTATAATGGCCAGTCGATCCTCGAAATGGATCCGGCCGAACGCGCCACCGCCGGCATCTTCCTCGCTTTCCAGTATCCGATGGAAATACCGGGCGTGGCGACCATGGAATTCCTGAAAGTGGCGATGAACGAGCAGCGCAAGGCGCGCGGCGAGGAGCCGCTCAAGGTGCCGGAGTTCCTCAAGCGCGTGAAGGAAGCCGCGGCTTCGCTCAGCATGGACATGAACATGCTGAAGCGGCCGCTCAATGTCGGCTTCTCCGGCGGGGAAAAGAAGCGCGCCGAGATCCTGCAGATGAAGCTGCTGGAGCCAAAACTCTGCGTGCTCGACGAGACCGATTCCGGCCTCGACATCGACGCGCTGAAGATCGTGTCCGATGGCGTCAATGCGCTGCGTTCGCCGGAGCGCGCCATCGTCGTCATCACCCACTACCAGCGCCTGCTCGAGCACATCGTGCCGGATTCGGTGCACGTGCTCTACAAGGGCCAGGTCATCAAGTCGGGCGACAAGTCGCTGGCGCTCGATCTCGAGGCCAACGGCTATGCCGGTGTGATAGGCGAAGCCGCGTGAGATGGGAGCGGTCGAGGCGAAAGTCATGAACATGCATGCACAGCCCCAGCGGACCTTGGCCGAGACGGCGCTGATCGACGCCTTTGGCGAGCGGCTGTCGCAACTGCCCGGCGACGGCGCGGTGATGGTCAAGCGCGACGACGCGATCGAGGCGATCAAGCACGGCCTGCCGACGCGCCGCGTCGAATCCTGGCATTACACGGACCTGCGCCGGTTGCTGACCAACGTGCCGGCTTTCGAAACCGACGCCGTGGCCAAGGCACTTGCGCCGGTTCTTGAAGGGTCGGCCGTGCTGCCTGTGCTGAACGGAGTCTCACAGACGAAGCTGCCGGAGGTCGAAGGCGTCACCGTGCAGCGCTTGTCGGAGAAGCTGACCGACGGAAGCGTTGCGCCGGGACTCGATCCCTATGGCGACGACGACGCGATCGGCGCGCTGAACACGGCCTTTGTTGCCGACGGCTATTTCGTCGATATCGCCGACGGCGCCGAGCTGGAAAAGCCGATCGAATTGCAGAATTTGCAGGCCGGCGGCCAATCGCATGTGCGGCTGTTGGCGCGTGTCGGGGCCGGCGCCAAGGCGGTCATCGTCGAGCGCCAGACGGGCGAGGGCGACGAGGCGCTGGTCTCGTCGGTCAGCCAGCTCGTGGTCGGCGACGGCGCGGAAGTGACCTGGCTGATCGTGCAGGAGCAGCCGGATACAGCCACGCATCTCGCCCAGTTCAAGGCGCATATCGGCCCGGATGCCAAGCTGACGCTGTTCGTGATGAATGCCGGCGGCAGGCTCGTTCGCCAGGAGGTCGTCGTCAGGACGACGGGCGAGGGCGCCGATTTCAAACTGCGCGGCATCAACCTTCTTGCCGGCGACACGCATACCGACACCACCATGGTGCTCGACCATGCCGTGCCGCACACGACGTCTACGGAAGTGATCCGCAATGTGGTGACCGGCAAGGCGCGCGGCGTCTTCCAGGGCCGCATCAACGTGCATCAATATGCGCAGAAGACCAATGCCAAGATGGCCTGCAACACGCTGCTTCTGTCGGATGACGGCGAGTTCTCGACCAAGCCGGAGCTGGAGATCTTCGCCGACGATGTGGTCTGCGGCCACGGCGCGACGGTCACCGAGATCGACCATAACCATCTGTTCTACCTGATGGCGCGCGGTATCGACGAGAAGTCGGCGCAGGGCCTTCTGGTGAAGGCGTTCGTCGCCGAAGTGATCGAGGAACTGGACGACGAAGCGCTGGTCGAAGCGCTCGAAGAGCGGCTCGACGGCTGGTTTTCGACGCACGGCTAGCGACGTAGGGCGCAGGCCCCCTCATCCGGCCGCTTCGCGGCCACCTTCTCCCCGAGGGGAGAAGAGGCGGATGCGACGTTGGTGACCTCCTCTCCCCATCGGGGAGAGGGTGGCCGGAGCGAAGCGGAGGTCGGGTGAGGGGGAGCCACATTGGAAGGTTGATTGCTGTGGACCAGAAGATCGAAACCACCCCCTATGATGTCGAGGCGATCCGCCGCGACTTCCCGATCCTGTCGCGCCAGGTCTACGGCAAGCCGCTGATCTATCTCGACAACGGCGCCTCGGCGCAGAAGCCGCAGGTGGTGCTCGACACGATCCAGCACGCCTATTCCCAGGAATACGCCAACGTCCATCGCGGCCTGCATTTTCTGTCAAATGCCGCGACCGACGCCTATGAGAATGCGCGCAAGTCGGTGCAGCGGTTTTTGAACGCGCCGAGCACCGACAATATCGTCTTCACCTCCAACACCACCTCGGCGATCAACACGGTCGCCTATGGCTGGGGCATGCCGCGGATTGGCGAGGGCGACGAGATCGTGCTGTCGATCATGGAGCACCACTCCAACATCGTGCCCTGGCATTTCATCCGCGAGCGGCAGGGCGCGAAGCTGGTCTGGGTGCCGGTCGACGATCTCGGCGCGCTTCACATCGAGGAATTCGAAAAGCGGCTGACCTCGCGCACGAAACTGGTCGCCATCACGCAGATGTCCAACGCGCTGGGCACGGTGACGCCGATCAAGGAGATCGTGCGCATCGCGCATGCGCGTGGCATTCCTGTCCTCGTGGACGGCAGCCAGAGCGCCGTCCATATGCCGATCGACGTGCAGGACCTCGACTGCGATTTCTTCGTCTTCACCGGACACAAGGTCTACGGCCCGTCGGGCATCGGCGTGCTCTACGGCAAGAAGGACAGGCTGGAAGAGATGCGGCCCTTCATGGGCGGCGGCGAGATGATCGAGGAAGTGACTGAGGATATCGTCACCTACAACGATCCGCCGCACCGTTTCGAGGCCGGCACGCCGCCGATCGTACAGGCGATCGGCCTGGGTGCTGCGCTCGACTACATGGAAAAAATCGGCCGCAAACGCATCGCGGGGCACGAGGCGGACCTCAAGACCTACGCGCACGAGCGGCTGCGGGCGATTAATTCGCTGCGCATCTTTGGCGACGCGCCGGGCAAGGGCGCCATCATCTCGTTCGAATTGCAGGGTATCCATGCGCATGACGTGTCTATGGTGATCGACCGGCAAGGTGTTGCCGTCCGCGCGGGCACGCATTGCGCCCAGCCGCTGTTGAAACGCTTCGGCGTCACCTCCACATGCAGGGCATCGTTCGGCATGTATAATACGAGGGCCGAAGTGGACGCTTTGGCCGAGGCGCTGGAAAAGGCGCGAAAGTTCTTCGGGTGATGATCATGGACGATGTGAGCGCGACCGCAGAGACTGTGCCGGAAACGGTGGGTGACAGCGTCGTTTCGGCCTCGGCGATCCCCGCCGACGAGCTGGCGCGGCTGACCGACGACATCGTTTCCGCGCTGAAGACGGTCTACGACCCGGAAATCCCGGCCGACATCTATGAGCTCGGCCTGGTCTACAAGATCGACATCGAGGACGACCGGTCAGTCAAGATCGACATGACGCTGACCGCGCCGGGCTGCCCGGTGGCCGGCGAAATGCCGGGCTGGGTCGAGAACGCCGTCGGCGCCGTCGAGGGCGTTTCCGGTGTCGAGGTCGCCATGGTGTTCGACCCGCCATGGACGCCCGACCGCATGTCGGAAGAGGCGCAAGTCGCGGTCGGATGGTATTAGGGATCGGCTTGAAAAGATTGGCTGACTTGCGCGCTAGGTGAAACTTCACCATCTTAAGGGCAGACTCATTCCGCGGGCCTTGAACCCGCGCGAAAGTGGAGAATGACATGGGACGCTTCGCCGTCATAACGATGACCGACAAGGCCGCCGATCGCGTGCGCGAGATCGTGGCCACGCGCGACAACGCGCATGGCATCCGCCTCGGCATCAAGAAGGGCGGCTGCGCCGGCATGGAATACACGATCGACCTGGTGACTGAGCCAAACACCAAGGACGACCACATCGAGCGCGACGGTGCGCATGTCTATGTCGCGCCCGAAGCCGCGCTGTTCCTGTTCGGCACCGAGATGGATTTCGAGCAGACTACGCTGCGCACCGGCTTCACCTTCAAGAACCCGAACCAGAGTTCGGCGTGCGGCTGCGGCGAATCCGTCGAATTGAAGCCCGCCGACCTCAAGGCGCTGGCAGAGGCGCGCGCGTCGGCCTGATCTTCCTTCGCCCCGTTTACGGGGAGAAGGTGGCCCGAAGGGCCGGATGAGGGGTAGGTGCGAAGTTTTGAGAGGCTGGCGCAGCCTGCCGGCGTTCGTCATTCCAAAAGCCAAGCAATTGGCGTTTCGTCCGCTTCGCGGACCACACCTCACCTCCCCGTAGAACGGGGAGAAGAAAGCTAATCGACCCACATGCCCGTGCGCTTATGCCAGTCGGCGATCGATTCCTCTGGATAGACCTCGAAGACCTTGTCCTTCTTGCCGATCACCGGCTCGACCCAGTTCGCTTTGTATTTCAGCATCAGATGCACCTTTTCCGGTGGCTTCGGCAGGTCGGTGTCGATTGCCGAGGCGAAGGGATGGACAAGCTCCGGCCAGGTCGGGTCGTAGAGCCAGAGGGCCGAGCCGCATTTGCGGCAGAAATTGCGCTCGCCGGTCGAGACCTCGCAATGCGGATGCTCGTCATCCTCGATTTCGGCGCGATAGACGCCGAGGCTGCGCTTGCCCGTGATTTTCAAGGTGTCGTAGTCGGCGCCGAGATTGATGGCGAAACCGCCGCCGCCCTGCTGCTTGCGGCAGATCGAGCAGTAGCAGAGCATGAACGGCACCGGCGTGTGGCTATCCACCTCGAACCGGACGGCGCCGCAGCGGCAGGAGCCTTTGAGCAGGACAGGCATGGCGGGAACTCCGTTTTCAGGTCTCAACCTGTCAGCATGCCTTTGGTTGCGGCGATGACAAGGCCGATGGCGGATGAGATCATCGCGCCATGGATAATACGCGCCTCGAAGAACTGTTCGAAAGCCTGGGCCCGATCAGCATCCGAAAACTGTTCGGCGGTAAGGGCATCTATTGCGACGGCGTCATCGTCGCGGTGGTAGGTGCGCGGCGAACTGCTGCTCAAGGCGGATGAGGAAACCATTCCCGATTTCGAGGCCGCCGGCTGCAGCCAGTGGACCTATACCGGCTCGCGCCACGGCAAGGACGTGGCGATGCCCTATTGGAGCGTGCCCGACGAGGCGTTCGACGATCCGGACGAGATGGCCGTGTGGGCGCGGCGTGCTTATGAGGCGGGAAGACGAGCGGGGAAGTGATTTGATCCGTTATTGAACACTACGAAGGGCACGTCGAGGCCGCCCCCTCATCCGGCCGCTTCGCGGCCACCTTCTCCCCAGCTGGGGAGAAGAGGTTGGCGCAGGGGCTGGCAGCTCCTCTCCCCTCGGGGAGAGGTCGGATTGCCCCGAATTGCTCTTCGCAATTCGGCCTTGGCAATCCGGGTGAGGGGGCCTTCGACGTGTGCCCTTACAGTGCCTTCGCGATCTCCGCCGCCAGCCGGGCATTGTTCTCGACCAGCGCGATGTTGGTCTTGAGGCTGCGGCCGCCGGTGAGTTCGAGGATCTTCGACAAGAGGAAGGGCGTCACCGCCTTGCCGGTGACGTTCTGCGCCTCGGCGGCCTTCTGCGCGGCGTCGATATAGCGGGCCATTTCGTCGGCCGGGATCTCGTCATTCTGCGGCACGGGATTGGCGACCAGAATGCCGCCGCCCAAGCCCAGCGCCTGGCGCGTGCGGTAGAAATGGGCGATGTCCCCAGGCGCCTGCAGCGTCAGCGGCGCGCGGAAGGGCGACTGCCTCGACCAGAAGGCCGGCATCGTCTCGCTGCCATGGCCGATGACCGGCACGCCGCGTGTCTCCAGCACTTCCAGCGTCTTTTCGATGTCGAGGATCGCCTTGGCGCCGGCCGAGACGACGATGACCGGCGTGCGCGCCAGCTCGTCGAGGTCGGCCGAGATATCAAAACTCTTTTCGGCGCCCTTGTGGACGCCGCCGATGCCGCCGGTGGCGAACACTTTTATGCCGGCCATGTGCGCGGCAATCATCGTGGCCGCAACCGTGGTGCCGCCGGTGCGCTTTTGAGCGACCGCGAAGCCGAGATCGGCGCGCGACAGCTTCATGGCGTCGCCCGTCATGGCAAGCGATTCGCGTTCGCCGTCGGAGAGGCCGATCTTGATGCGGCCGTCGACCACGGCGATCGTCGCCGGCACCGCGCCGGCATCGGCGATGATCTGCTCGACCTTGGCCGCCATGGCGCCATTGTCGGGGTAGGGCATGCCGTGGGTGATGATGGTGGATTCCAGCGCCACCACGGGCCGGCCGGCGGCAAGGGCCTCCGCCACGGGCGGGTGGACATCGACGAAGGGGCGGGTGGGTTCCGGCGTCATGGCTGTTCTCCGACAAGGAGGAAGTAGATTGTCGATGGCCCTATGCCACCTCCCGTGCCTCCGGCACAAGGGCAAGCGCCTGCCTGAAATTGGCGGTCGTGAGGGACGGCACGGCCTCTGGACTCTCGATGGCGAGCATCGCCGCCGCGGCGCCCTCGCGTAGCGCGGCACGCAGCGGCAGCCCGCGCAGCAGGGCGGCGACCGTCGCGCCGGTCAGCGCATCGCCGGCGCCGGTCACGTCGGCGACCCGGCGCGGCGCGGGCGGGTCGATTTCGAAGATGCCGGCGTCGTCGAAGCCCAGCACCGGAGCGCTGCCGGCCGTGATCACGCCGGCGTTCAGGCCGACCCGCCTGAGTGCGTCGACAAGGGCTTCTCCTGACATTTCGGCGCCAACCAGCGCGGCGGCTTCGCGGCGGTTCATGAAGAGCAGCGACAGATCACTGAGCAGAGGCGCCAGGCGGACGACCTTGGCTGGCGAGACGGCGATGGCGAAGACCGGCCGGTCGCCGGCGAGCGCAACCAGGCGCTCCAGCGCCGCGGTCGGCAGGTTGGCGTCGCACAGGATGGCGTCGGCCGCGGCGATCGCCTCGCGCACCTTGGAACGCCTCATCTGCTTGGGGAAGGCGAGGTCGTAGAGCGCCATGTCGGCCAGTCCGACGATCAATTCGCCCTCGGCGTCGATCAGCGCCGTGTAGCTCGGCGTCGTGCGGTCGAGGAACACCACCGAGAGGTCCGTTATCCCGGCGCTGTCGATCGCCGAGG
>NZ_RZRY01000870.1:0-2266 GCF_003998035.1 Mesorhizobium sp. M2A.F.Ca.ET.039.01.1.1
GTTGTGGCCGTCGCCATCCCGCTGGTGCTGGCAATCACCTTCGTCACGATGGAGTATTTCGGCATCTCCTTGCAGCGCATCTCGCTCGGTGCGCTGATCATCGCGCTCGGCCTCCTGGTCGACGACGCCATGATTGCGGTCGAGATGATGATCGCCCGTATGGAGGAAGGCTACGACAAGATCTCGGCCGCGACCTACGCTTATACCTCGACCGCCTTTCCGATGCTGACCGGTACGGTGGTGACGATCGCCGGCTTCGTGCCGGTGGGCTTCGCCAAGAGCGGCGCGGGCGAATACTGCTTCTCGCTGTTCGCGGTCGTCGCCATCGCGCTCGTCGTGTCCTGGGTCGTGGCGGTGCTGTTCACGCCGCTGACCGGCGTCTTCCTGCTGCCCGATCGCATCAAGGGCCATGGCGGCAGCCATCAGCCATCGCGCATCGCCCGCGGCTTCCAGGCGTTGCTTGAAGCCGCGATGCGGGCGAAGTGGCTGGTGTTGTCGGCGACCGCGGGCCTGTTCGCGCTCGCGGTCGTGGCCATGGGCTTTGTCGGCCAGGAGTTCTTCCCGAAGTCGGACCGGCCCGAGGTGATGCTCGACCTCACCTTGCCCCGCACCGCTTCGATTAAGGCGACGGACGCAGTCGTTGAGCGCGTCGAAAAGCTGCTCGCTTCCGATCCCGGCATCGACCATTGGAGCTTCTATGTCGGCCAGGGCGCGGTGCGCTTCTACCTGCCGCTCGACGCGCAGCTTGCCAATGACTTCTTCGCCCAGGCCGTGGTCGTCACCAAGGGCCACGCCGTGCGCCAGGCGGTGATCGACCGGCTGGAGCGCGAGCTGTCGACCGGTTTCGACGACGTCATGGCCCGCGTCACGCCGCTGGAGCTGGGGCCGCCCGTCGGCTGGCCGCTGAAGTTCCGCGTCTCCGGTCCGGACCCGGACAAGACACGCAGCCTTGCGCAGCAGTTTGCGCAGGTGCTGGGCAGCGACGCCGCGGTGCGCAATATCAACTACGACTGGAACGAGCCGGCCAAGGTCATCAAGGTCGAGGTCGATCAGGACCGGGCGCGCGCTCTGGGCATCTCCTCGCAGCAGCTGTCGGAGACGATCAACGCGATCCTGTCCGGCTCGAAGATCACCCAGATGCGCGACCATACCTATCTCGTCGACATCGTCGCCCGCGCCGTGGATTCGGAACGCGCCAGCATCGACACGCTGCGCGGCCTGACGATCAGCGCGTCGGGCGGACGGCGCGTGCCGCTCGAGCAGGTGGCGAAGCTCAGCTACCAGACCGAGCCGCCGCTGATCTGGCGCCGTGGCCGCCTGCCGACCGTGATGGTGCAGGCCGACGTCGCGCCCGGCGAGAACGCCACCGTCGTCTCGAAGCGGCTGCAGAAGGCGATCGCTGGATTCAAGGCGGAGCTGCCGGTGCGCTACAGCGTCGAACAGGGCGGCGTGATCGAGGACAGCGCCAAGGCGCAGGCCAGCATTTTCGTGGTCTTTCCGCTGATGCTGTTCATCATGGCGACGGTGTTGATGATCCAGCTGATGAGTTTTCAGCGCCTCGTGCTGGTGCTGCTCACCGCACCGCTCGCCATCATCGGCGTTGCCGGCGCCCTGCTCCTGTCAGGTGCTCCGATGGGCTTCGTCGCCATCCTCGGCGTGATGTCACTGATCGGCATGGTGATCCGCAACTCGGTCATCCTGATCGCACAGATCGACCAGCACATTGCCGCCGGCGAAGAGCCCTGGGCCGCGGTGATCAGCGCCACCACGCATCGGCTGCGGCCGATCCTGCTTACGGCGGCGGCCGCCATCCTCGGCATGATCCCGATCGCGCCGACGGTGTTCTGGGGACCGATGGCTTACGCCGTGATGGGCGGACTGATGGTGGCGACCGTGCTGACGCTGGTCTTCGTGCCGACGCTCTACGTCACCTGGTTCGGCATCAAGGCGCCGACGGCGACGGCGGCAGCAGCCGAGCCCGCCAACCAACCGCAGGCCGTAGCGGCCTGAGCTGGCAACGCAACCCGACACAGATCACGGCGCACCGCCGTGATCACTCCCAACCCCGAAAGGAACGATCATGTCCCTCTTCCACGGAAATCTGCTTGTGCGCTTCAACGCCGGCTTCCTGATGCTGGCCTCGGCCGGCGGGCTTTTCACCGATATCGCCGGCTCCTTCTTCGGGCGGGGCCCGGAAGCGATCCTGCTAGGCGATGCGCCAGGTACCGGCATCGGCTTCATCGAGGCGCACGGGCTTGCACTGATC
>NZ_RZRY01000871.1:0-2262 GCF_003998035.1 Mesorhizobium sp. M2A.F.Ca.ET.039.01.1.1
AGAGGTGCCGGCGCTCAAACTGCCAATCTCCCCCCTAGAGGGGGAGATGTCCGGCAGGACAGAGAGGGGGGCGAAGGAACTCGGCGTTCGTCGTATTCCATTGCGTTCTTCGGCGCCTGATCCATGCCCGCCAACCTCAAACCCTACCGCGCCAAGCGCGAATTCTCCCGCACCCCCGAGCCCGCGGGCGGCCTCGCCTCTGAGGGCTCCAACCGCTTCGTCGTCCACAAGCACCACGCCACCGCCGATCACTACGACATGCGCCTCGAAATCGGCGGCGTGTTGAAGAGCTGGGCTGTCCCGCGCGGCCCCTCGCTCAACCCGGCCGACAAGCGGCTTGCCGTCGAGACCGAGGACCACCCGATCGAATATATCGACTTCGAGGGCGTCATCCCCGAAGGCGGATATGGCGGCGGGCCGATGATCGTCTGGGACACCGGCACCTGGGCGCCGATGGAGGATGTCGACAAAAGCCTGCGCAGCGGCGCCTTCAAGTTCCGGCTGGCCGGCCAGAAGCTCAATGGCGGCTGGATGCTGACGCGCCTGAAGCCCAAGCCCGGCGAGGACGAGAGCAAGAAGAACTGGCTGCTGTTCAAGGAGCGCGACCTCGCTGCCGATGCGAAACGCGACATCCTGAGCGAGCGGCCCGAAAGCGTGAAGTCCGGCCGCCGGATCGAGGAACTGGGGGCGCCGCCGAGGAAGCGGGAACGTCTGCCCCCGAAGCCGGGTTCGCTGAAACCAGGCTCGCTGCCCGGCGCGGTCAAGGCCGCGCCGCCGAGCCGCATCGAGCCGCAGCTTGCCACCCAGGTGCCGAATCCGCCGGGCGGCGAGGGGCCGGCGGAGAACACGGGCGAGCTCTGGCTGCACGAGATCAAATTCGACGGTTACCGCACCATGGCGCATGTGACGGATGGCGAGGTGCGGCTGATCACCCGTGGCGGCATCGACTGGACGAAGCGCTATGGCGATCTCCCGCAGGCCTTTTCGCGCCTGCCGGTCGCCCAGGCGATCATCGACGGCGAGATCATGGTGCTCGACGACAGGGGAATCTCGCGCTTCGCGCTGCTGCAGGACGCGCTGGCCGAAGGCGCAGGTTCAAAGCTGCATTTCTACGCCTTCGATCTTTTGCATCTCGACGGCTGGGACCTGCGCAAGGCGCCGCTCATAAAGCGTAAGGCGCTGCTTGCCGAGCTCCTCGCCGGCCAAGCCGCCAATGCCGCCATCCAGTACAGCGACCATGTCGAGGGCGACGGGCAGGGTCTCTACGATCAAGCCTCGGAGCTGGGGCTCGAAGGCGTCGTCTCCAAGCGCGCCGACGCCATCTACATGAGCGGCCGCGCCAAGAGCTGGACCAAGGTGAAGGCGCAAAAGACGGATGATTTCGTCATCGCCGGTTACACCGTCTCCGACCGTGCCGAAGGGTTGGCCGCGCTCGGCATGGCCGAGTTCGAGAACGGTGAGCTGCACTATCGCGGCAAGGTCGGCACCGGCTTCGACCGCGACATGGCGACCGAGCTGCTTGCCAGGCTGGAGCGGCTGACGGCCGGCGCCAGCCCGCCGGAAGGCGTGCCGCGCGAGATCATGCGCGAGATGCACTGGGTGAAGCCGCTGCTGTCGGCGCGCGTGCGCTATTCGAACCGCACCGCCGACAATGCGATCCGCCACGGCGTCTTTCGCGGCCTGCGCGACGTCGGCGGGCTGACCACGCCGGCGCCGGTGAAACGCAAGCGGCTGATCGCCGAATCCGACCTCGCCACCATCTGGGTGACCAATCCGGAGCGCCGGCTGTTCGGCAAGACCGGGCCGACAAAACTCGACATCGCCGTCTATTACGCATTGGTCGGCGATTTCATGCTGCCGCATATCATCGGCCGGCCGGTGTCGCTGGTGCGGTGCCCGACCGGCAAGCCGCAGGACTGCTTCTTCCAGCGCCACGCCTTCACCGGCATGCCGCCTTCGGTGGCGGTGTTCGAGAGCGTCAATTCGGAAGGCGAGACGAAAACCTATCTTTCGGTCGAGGACGCCAAGGGCTATCTGGCGCTGGCGCAATTCGGCGTCGTCGAGTTCCATACCTGGGGCACGCACCGCACAAAACTCGACAGGCCGGACCAGATCGTCTTCGACCTCGACCCGGGCGAGGGGATTTCGTGGCGCGAGGTGGTCGAGGCGGCGGTCCACATCAAGGGCGGGCTGGAAAGCCTCGGCCTGGTGCCCTTCGTGAAGACCTCCGGCGGCAAGGGCATCCACATCACCGTGCCGGTG
>NZ_RZRY01000872.1:0-2253 GCF_003998035.1 Mesorhizobium sp. M2A.F.Ca.ET.039.01.1.1
CACTGAGCATGAACCGGATGTGCTCTTGACCGAAATCCACCGCCAGGCGCGCGACAACCCGATCATCCGGCTGGCGCTCGACGTGCGCGAGGGCCGGGAATTCATGCATGGCGACTACGGCACGGCGCAGGTGATCGGCAGGGAAGCGGTCAACCAGGACCTCGTGCTCAAGGCGGACCAGGTGCTGGTCGGCACCAACCGCACGCGCCGTCGCTACAATCAAAGGCTGCGCGAGCTGAAGGGGTTCAACGCCGATTTCCCGCAAGCCGGCGACAAGCTGGTCTGCCTGCGCAACGATCCGGCCAAGGGGCTGCTCAACGGCTCGCTGTGGAAGGTGATGACCTCCTCGCGCGAGACGGTGAAGCCCGGCATCAACCTTCTGGTTTCGCCGGAGGAGGACGATCCCGACCGCGGCGTCGCCAAGATCAAGCTGCTCAAGGCGGCGTTCGAGGATCCCGACGCGGAAATCCCGTGGCAGCAGAAGAAGCGTTTCGACGATTTCGACTATGGCTATGCGCTGACCGTGCACAAGGCGCAGGGCTCGCAGTGGAACGACGTCGTGCTGTTCGACGAGAGCTGGGCCTTCAAGGAGACCCGCCAGCGCTGGCTCTATACGGCGATCACCCGCGCCGCCGAGCGGTTGACAATCGTTCGCTGAGGTTTTTGGCCATCAGGTCGGCCTTGCGCCAAGCCACTGCCAGGCGGCTTCCTCATCGTCGACATCGAAGCGCCTGACTTCGAAAGGCAGCGTTTTGGGGAACACGCCGGCGACGAGGGAGGCCCAACTCGGCTCGCCTATGACGGCGCAGCGCACGACATGTTCCATCGCGTCGGCCACGCCCTGTCGAAGCGTGTCCTGCTTGATATTGGCCCAGTCGACGCTTTCCTCGTCGGTCAGCCTGATCAGCACGTCGATCCTCGGATGCAGCGCGTAGGCGGCTTCCAGCAGGCCGAACAGGTTTTCCGCATCGGCCGGCGAGACATCGCCGACGACGTCGATGGCGAAAAGCGCGTCGCGGTTGGTCTCGATGCGGCGAATAGCCGGCACGGCTTCAAGGAAATTCACTGCAAATCCTCACTTTAGCCTCCAACTGTCCCCTGGAACACGCGAAACCCCCTATCTGTTCCCGTCAAAGGCGCTATAGATGCCCGCCGATCCACTGGACCCCAGCTCATGCCCGCCAAGCTTTCGGTCAATCTCAACGCCGTCGCCATGCTGCGCAACCGCCGCGACCTGCCGTGGCCGAGCGTCATCGGACTTGGCCGCATTGCCCTTGCCGCCGGCGCGCATGGGTTGACGGTGCATCCCAGGCCCGACGAGCGGCACACAAGGCATTCCGACCTGCCGGAGATCAGGGCGCTGATCGACGACGAATTCCCAACGGCGGAGTTCAACATCGAGGGCTATCCGACGGAGGATTTCCTGGCACTGGTCGAAAAGAACCAGCCCGAGCAGGTGACGCTGGTGCCGGACGACCCGGCGCAGGCAACCTCCGACCATGGCTGGAACTTCGTCGCCCAAGCGGCGTTCCTCACTCCGATCGTCAAGCGGTTGAAGAAAAGCGGATTCAGGGTGTCGCTGTTTTCCGACGCGGACCCTGCGGGCGTGAATGCGGCACGCGATACCGGCGCCGATCGCATCGAGCTCTATACCGGTCCCTATGGAGGTTTCCATTCCGATTCGGCAAAAGCGGCGAAAGAACTGGAAAGGCTGGGAAAAACCGCCGACGCCGCATTCAAGGCCGGGCTCGGCGTCAATGCCGGACACGATCTGACCGTGGAGAACTTACCGCCATTGGCCAAACGCATCCCGGCATTGGCCGAAGTATCGATCGGACATGGGTTGACAGCCGATGCGCTGGAGTATGGCATGGACGGCACGGTCGGGCGGTTCTTGAAGGCCTGCGGATGGTAGGGGACTTTGGGTAGTTTCGGCAGTCTTGGTGTGTCGCGCGCGTCGCGGTGGCCTCGGAGCGTGACGAATTCGGTAAAGTGGGGTTCATGGTGCTAGCCAACGCCAGCGAAACGGAATCCCTCGAACGCTCGGGCCATGCCGAAACCGAGCGGCAGCACAGCACTAAGGTGCTCATGCTTGGCGCGCTGGGCGTCGTCTATGGCGACATCGGCACGAGCCCGATCTACGCCTTTCGCGAGGCGCTGCACGCGTCTTCGAGTTCGGTTGCCCGCAATGACGTACTCGGCGTGCTGTCGCTGATCGTCTGGGCGCTGACGATCATCGTCACGGTCAAGTAT
>NZ_RZRY01000873.1:0-2246 GCF_003998035.1 Mesorhizobium sp. M2A.F.Ca.ET.039.01.1.1
GAACAACCGGGTCGTCGCTGGTGATAAAGAAACCCTGAGCGGCCCCGATGGTCCGCCAACGCATCTGGAAAAGTACGGGTGTCAGCTTGTCGGCAGCAGTGAGGTGCTGCAACGCCCACTCCTTCCCCAGTTCGAGCCGGTAGCCGCTAGGGTCAATCAGGCTCCTCCGAAGGGAAGTTCTGCTCTCTTCGGTAAGCTGCCTGCCTTCGCCCTGCTCGATCCGATGCACCAGCGAATTGAAGGCCCGGTCGTGTACACCAGTCGCATAGTTCCGAATCTGAATCATGCGACCAACCATCTCGGCCGCGTCTTTCCTGGAACCAGGTGTACGCACCACCATCACGGCTAGGAACTGCGCCATGTCCATCTTGTCCTGGTGCTCCGGAATCTTGCCGTTGATCAGCCGCATGTAGATTGGAGCGGCCGTGCTTTCGATCCGAGCCAGCATTTCTTCGATGCGAAGGTCATAACTGCCATCCGGCGCTTCAACGGAATAGAAATGAGTTTGCTTGGCCGTCTCTTCGGGCATGCGGGAAAATTTCTTGCCGTCGGCCTTCGTATATGCCAGACGTGACCTTTCGGCTGCACCCCAGCAAAGTGCTGGAGATGCAAGCGCGGAATAAAGTGTTGACCTTTTGGATTACTCATTGTGAACGAAATCACGCGAGGCAGAATCATTATTTCAGACCGAGTATACCATGAGCGCTCTATTAACCAGCGATCAAGACTAGACCCAGGTGCTCACGGGGACCCGGGGGCAGTGGAATATTGAGCCCATTTGCTCGATAGCATGAGGACGCTGCTATCAGCGTAACTGCGCGATCAATCGCGGGTAGCTAAGATGACGACACGCCGAATCCGGCTTGGCTTTCGCTGACCATATCGCTATGTTGCGATCGCAGATCGCGAAAATGGACCTGAAATGCCGCCCGATATCCCAGCTAGTGACTTGAAAAAATGAAGAAAAACCATTCGGCGCCAGCCGATACGGTCTTCATAAACTCACAAGCTGAAAAATTGGATATCGTAGCCTGCAAGGGCTACAGCACCTAAAAAGGGGCTGGAAATTGAGCGATGCGATTGCGGACGTTTTGAATTGGCTTGAAAGCAGGAAGGACATCCAGAGCCTGAGGGCGGCGGTGTGCGACCTGAACGGAATCATGCGCGGCAAGCGCATTCCGGTCGAGCAGGCGCGCAAGGCGCTCGAAGGCAAGCTGCGCATGCCTTACTCGGCCATCGGCCTCGACATCTGGGGCGAGGATATCGAAGGCAATGCCCAGGTCTTCTCGACCGGCGACGCCGACGGGCTTTGCCACTGGACGGGACGCGGCATATTGCCGGTCAACTGGACAGCCCATCCGACAGCGCTGCTGCCGCTCTGGCTGGCGGACGACAGCGGCGCGCCCTATCTCGGCGATCCGCGCCGCGCGCTGGCCCGCATCCTCGACCGCTACGCCGCGCTCGGCCTGACGCCCGTCACCGCGACCGAGCTCGAATTCTATCTTGTCGATCCGACCTCGCAGCGGCCAGTCGGCCCCGTCTCCCCGGTCACCGGCAGGCGTCTCGATTCGGACGCGGCGCTCTCGATCGACGAGGTCGACGATTTCGAGGCCTTCATCCACGATATCTACGAAGCCTGCCGCATGCAGGACATTCCGGTCGACACCGCGATTGCCGAGAACGGCGTCGGCCAGTTCGAGATCAATTTGAACCATGTGCCCGACGCCTTGCGCGCAGCCGACGATGCGGTGCTTTTCAAGCGTACCGTGAAGGGCATCGCCCGCAAGCATGGCTTCGCCGCCTGCTTCATGGCCAAGCCCTATGGCGAGCGCGCCGGCAACGGTTTCCATGTCCATTTCAGCGTGCTCGACAGGCAGGGCCGCAACATCTTCGACGACGGTTCCGACCAGGGCTCCGAAACAATGCGCCACGCGGTCGGCGGCCTGCTTGACGCGATGGCGCAAAGCACGCTGGTGTTTGCACCGCACTTCAATTCCTACCGCCGGCTGCGGCCGAGATCCTATGCGCCGACCGCCGTCGCCTGGGGCTACGAGAACCGCATGGTGGCGATTCGCATTCCAGGCGGACCTTCGGCTGCGCGCCGCATCGAGCATCGCGTCTCCGGCGCCGATGCCAATCCTTATCTGGTGCTGGCGGCGATCCTCGGCGCGGCGTTGATCGGCATCGAGCGCCAGCTCTCGCCCGGCGAGCCGACCGGCGGCGAAGGCCAGGGGCTGACGCTCGCC
>NZ_RZRY01000874.1:0-2245 GCF_003998035.1 Mesorhizobium sp. M2A.F.Ca.ET.039.01.1.1
CCCCATTGCTTGAAGAAGAACGGCACTCCGGCAGCCTGGCACTGGTCGCGGATCGAGCGCGGCCAGGCGGGATGCATCGGGCGGGCGTCCGCGCCACTCTCGCCGCCGACGATGATCCAGTCGAGGCCTCTATCGCCACCGAAGATCAGGCCGCTGTAAAGCCGCTGACCGGCATATCGTCCGTGGGTCATTTGCTGCCAAGTCATGCCACGAAGAGCGTCCAGCGGATTGACGATGCCCGGTAGCTTTATCCGCTCGAAGTCAATCGGTCCGAGCAGCGGCTCGGCGGAGACGAAGCGGATCGCCGCCGGCGTCGCCAGCAGCTCGGGTATGCGCTCGTCGGCCTCCTGCTGGCGCTCGGCAGAAACGCCTAGCCAGACGTTGGGCAGCGGCCATTGGTCGAGATAGACGCGCGGTCCGGGCGGCGCCTGGCGCTCGTCGGTGTCCGGCGCGATCAGCACGATCTGAATCTGCCGCTCGATCACCAGATTGCAGGCGAGATCATAGACGCGATGCTTCGTGGCCGGGTCGGAAATATAGCGCCGCGCCCGGTCCGCCCGCTTGGTGAGCGGCTGGTAGGTGTGATGCGGCGTGACAGCCATCACCGCGAATGTCTGGTCGATCCACTCGTCGGGCACGTCCTCATGGAAGAGATCGCCCATGGAATTGACGAAGATGCGGCGCGGCTCTTTCCAGCGCAGCGGCTGGGTCAGGATCCGCTCGGGCGCCAGCGCCAGCTTGCCGGTCCAGACGGCGTTGCCGTTGACCTTCTTCGTGGTGCCGGCGTAGTGCGGCGCGCCGGAAGTTTTCTTGCTTCCCTGTTCGCTGCGCTCACCGCCTCTTGTCATGGCCTCAATTCGCGCGGCCATCTTCATGGCATAGCAATGCGTGCAGCCGGCGGTGGCGATCGAGCACCCGACAATCGGGTTCCACGTCGCATCGGTCCATTCGATTGGCGATTTGTCAGCCATTGGCGCTCGCCTCGATGCCGCGCGCGACCGGATCGATGCCGGGACGCATAGCCGTGTTCTCGCCCGTCAACTGGCGGTGCCAATTGAGCAGGGCGGCTGCGGTCGAAATGGTGTGATGCTTGGCCTTGAAGAGGTCGCCGGACGCCTGTGCGGCGGCGGCCTTCTGTGCCAGATAGCCGATCAGCCAGAACCAATCCCACGCCGTCTTGCCAGCGTCGTGCGCGGCGCCCCAACGCTCGACCTGGTGCGCGGCTTCAAGGGGAACTCCGGCCATCCAGTTTTCGGTCTCTGGGGAATTGATCTTCCTGAGCAGGGCGTCGCGCTCGTCCTGCAGCGCGATGAGCCGGTTCTGTGCCCAAACCGGCAATATCTCGAAAGCCATGCGTTCGAGGCGCGCGGTGTCCAGCGACGTGACGAGCTGCAGCCGGTCTAGGTCGATATCGCCGAGGCAGCCGGAGACATCCCAGCAAACCTCGGCAGTATCATCGTCGATGGCGTTGACCGTGCCACGGTCGATCGTGAACACCCGGTCGCCAACTTTGATGTTGCTCATTTCGGCACCTCGCCGGCTTCAAGCATGACGGGGGGATGGGCGCGGCCGACGACGCGCAGGATGATCGGCGCGCCGGCATTGAGCGCGGCGAGTTCTTGCGGCGTCGGGAACCATGCGCTTTCCATGGCCGGCGTTTCCGGACCTGTCACGCTGTCGTTGATGATGATGTCGCGCAGCGGTAGGCCGAGATAGCCCTGCGCCTCGCCGAGCACGCGTGTGCAGCCTTCGATACGGGCGATCTGCATCAGCGCAGCCCCACATAAACCAGGCCAAGGCCGATTAGGGCCGTGGCGATCATCAGGCCGATCAGGATGCGGCGGGCGGATTTCGATTCCGTCGGCCTGTCGTCAATGCAATCGTCGCCGCAGAGGCAATCCGGCCAGCGGCGACAGATGAAGAGCACCTTGCCTTCGTGCCGCTTGAATGTGGTCTGGTGCTTCATCATGGCAGCAACCAGCCGAGCGCGATGAAGGGCGTGGCGAAGGTGATCAGGCAGGCCGTGATGAGGCCTGCCGGGCCGTCGCCGCCGATGGCGGCGAGCAGCTTGGCGGGATCGGTGGCGCGATCAAGGTCGGCCAGGATCTCGGACGGGCGGCGCTGCGCCATGAGCTGACGCGAGATCCACGCCTCGTGCTCGGGCGATCTCGCGGCCTCGGCGATCAGCTTTTCGGCCACGGTCCATGGCGGTGATTCGGCAACGGTCCGCATGGCCCGTCAGCTC
>NZ_RZRY01000875.1:0-2241 GCF_003998035.1 Mesorhizobium sp. M2A.F.Ca.ET.039.01.1.1
GTCCGGAGCCGGCGCTGCCGGCGCCGCGGCCTTGGCGGCGGCGGCGAGCGTCTCGCCTACCTGCTGGGCGAGGTCGCGGGCAACGCCGTTCTGCCAGATGTCGGCAGCCTTCACGAGGTCACGCGTCACCGCGGGGCCGCTGTCCAGCAGCTTCTTTCCGGAATCGGAGCTGTAGAAGGCGGCGATGTCGTTGAGCTCCTTCTCGGAAAACACCTTGGCATAGGCAAGCGCTGCTTCCTTTTCGAGGTCGGCGCGCCGCGATGCCATGCCGAGCGCCTTCTCGGTCACGGTCTTGCCGATCAATTCCTGCATGTCGGGGTTCTTCTGGATGAGCTGCGACTCCAGCGCGGCAGCGGCCTGCGGCAGAATGTTGTCGAACGAGTCCGTGGCATGGATCGCAGCGACGGCCGCGCGCGCGGCCTTCAGGTGCGACTCGCTGACATCCTGCGCAAACACCGGCGAGGACAGCGCGAGGACGGCCGAGGCCGCCAGAAACATCGAAAGGCGGCGAACCCGTTTATGCAACATCATGGTCGATAGAACTCCCTGGTTTTCGGGCGACATGGACGGTTTCGATACCGTCGCCGCCGGCGATGATGGCCGTTGACGCCAGCCCGATGAATAGACCGTGCTCGACAACGCCTGGAATGGCGAAGAGAGCATTCGAAAGCGCTCTTGTATCCGGAATGCGGCCAAAAGATGCATCGAGGATAAAGTGGCCGCCGTCTGTAACAAATGGCTGGCTTCCCGTCATCCTCAATGTAACCGGGCCGGAAAGGCCGAGCTTCGCCGCGGCGGCGCGAACCGCGATCTCGGTGGCGCGCAGGCCGAATTGGTTGACCTCGATCGGCAGCGGGAAGCGGCCGAGAGTCCCGACCAGCTTGGACTTGTCGGCGATCACGATCATGCGCCCGGATGCGGCCGCGACGATCTTCTCGCGCAGCAGCGCGCCGCCGCCGCCCTTGATCAAGGTCAGGTCCGGATCGATTTCGTCGGCGCCGTCGATGGTAAGGTCGAGTTCCGGCGTGTCTTCGAGCGTGGACAGCGGCACACCCAGCTCGCGACAGAGCGCCGCGGTGCGCTCGGAAGTCGGCACACCGATGATCTTGAGGCCGGTCGCAACCTTCTCGGCCAGCAGCCGCACGAACTCGTCCGCCGTGGTGCCGGTGCCGATGCCAAGCCGCATGCCGTCGCCGACATGGGCGAGCGCTGCCCGCGCGGCTTCGACCTT
The DNA here is from genome assembly GCF_003998035.1 of Mesorhizobium sp. M2A.F.Ca.ET.039.01.1.1. Lineage (NCBI taxonomy): Bacteria > Pseudomonadati > Pseudomonadota > Alphaproteobacteria > Hyphomicrobiales > Phyllobacteriaceae > Mesorhizobium > Mesorhizobium sp. M2A.F.Ca.ET.039.01.1.1. The sequence goes on from NZ_RZRY01000875.1 coordinate 1,232, forward strand.
CAACTGCCTTGCATCCATGGGGAGCCCTGATTTCGCCGGTTTCGCGCGCCTCCTAGCATTTTTGCCTGTCCCGTCAAAGGCTCCCTCGTCAAAGGCTCTGTGGACCGATCGAGGCTTCTTGCTTGAACCCTGACCAGCCTGTATCGGCTGCAGCAACGAGAATTTCGCAGGACCGCCCATGACCCGCCCGATCATTGTCTTCGACCTCGACGGTACGCTGGTCGACACCGCGCCGGACTTGCTCGACAGCCTCAATCACAGCCTGGCGGCGAGTGATCTGGCCGCCGTCGACGAAGCCGGCTTCAGGCGCTTCGTCGGCCATGGCGGCCGCGTCATGATCGAACGCGCGCATGCCGCGCAGAACAAGGCGCTGATGGCCGAAGAGCACGACCGGCTGCTGAAGCTCTTCCTCGACCATTACACACTGAACATTCCCGGAAAGTCGCGCCCCTACCCCGGCGTAATCGCCGCGCTCGACCGTTTCCAGGCCGCCGGATACCTGATGGCGGTCTGCACCAACAAATACGAAGCCAATTCCGCGACGCTGATCGGCGCGCTTGGCATGTCGGACTATTTTGCCGCGATCTGCGGCCAGGATACGTTTGCCTTCCGCAAGCCCGACCCGCGCCATCTCACCGAGACCATCCGGCTGGCCGGCGGCGATCCGAGCAGCGCCGTGATGGTCGGCGATTCGCAGACCGACATCGACACCGCCAAGGCAGCCGGAATTCCCGTGGTCGCGGTCGATTTCGGCTACACCGACCGTCATGTGAGCGAATTCGAACCAACCCTGGTGATCTCGCATTTCGACACGCTGACGCCGGACCTGGCGGAACGGCTGATCGCGGCGGCGCGCTGAGCCGGCGCCAAATCCCGCCGACGGAAAATCAGAGAAATCAAACCGCGGAATAACCTCGGCACATCGCCTTGACTTCACGCGCCCGCCTACCTTATATCGCGGCTCGCTTCGGCCTTCGGGCCACAGGCGGGCGATTAGCTCAGCGGGAGAG
>NZ_RZRY01000876.1:0-2225 GCF_003998035.1 Mesorhizobium sp. M2A.F.Ca.ET.039.01.1.1
GGTCATGCGTCGCGCCGGGTTCAAACCGCTCTCTGGGCGGATAGGCCCGCGTGTGCATGACCTTCGGCACTCGATGGTCGTGAACCGGATTCTCCAATGGTATCGATCCGGCATTAATCCGCAGGACAGGCTGCGCTTCCTCTCAACCTATATGGGCCACCGGGACATCAACTCCACGCTGGTCTACATCACCGTGACGCAGGAACTTCTGCAGGAAGCAAGCGAGCGGTTCCGCGCGGTTGGCGCACCATGCCTCAACATGGAGGCGCTGTCATGAAAGCGAGCAATCCATTCCCCGCATTGTTGCGGGCGTTCTTCCAGGAGTGGCTGGCCGAGCAGCGCAGTGCCTCGATCCATACGATCAAGTCCTATCGGGACACCTGGCGGCTGTTGCTGCGGTTCATCGCAGAGCGAAAAGGCGGCGGTGTCGTGCGGATCACCTTGGCCGATATCTCTGCCGGCGAGGTTCGCGCGTTCCTCAGCCATGCCGAACATGGGCGCAAGGGCACGATCGGCACGCGTAACTGCCGGCTTGCCGCCATCCGCAGCTTCTTCAGCTTCGTGGCGGACAAGGACCCCGAAAATATCGCCCAGTGCGCGGAGGTCCTTACTGTACCGCTCAAGCGCATACCCACCGCCGCACCTTGCTACCTTGAGCCAGGAGAGGTCGAGGCAATCCTCGCACAGCCCGACCGATCGACGATCGAAGGGATGCGCGATCACGTGCTGCTTTCCTTCCTCTATAACAGCGGCGCGCGCATCCAGGAGGCGCTCGATCTGTGTCCTGAGGCAATCCGGTTCGGAGCGCCGCACTGTGTGCGTCTTTATGGCAAGGGGCGCAAGGAACGCATCTGCCCGCTCTGGCCGGAAACCGTAACGTTGCTCAAGAAGTTGCTGGAGCGGCAGCCTCGCGCACCGCATGAGCGCATCTTCGTCAACCGATACGGCGAACCACTGGGGGCCTCGGGCGTGCGGTTCAAACTGGCGGCATACGTGGAATCTGCCGCGAAAATAGTGCCTACGCTTCGTTCGAAGCATGTGACGCCGCACAGCTTCCGGCACGCGACCGCTGTCCACCTCGTCTCGGCGGGAGTCGACATCACCGTCATCCGCAGTTGGCTTGGACACGTCAGCCTCGACACAACCAACCACTATGCCCAGGCCAATCTCGAAACCAAGCGAAAGGCGCTGGAACAGGTCGGGGTTCCGGCAGCGAGCAATCATCCACCGTCCTGGAAACGGGATGCGAGCCTGCTCGCCTGGCTCGACACTCTCTGAACTCATGCAAAGGAGAAATAATGTGAAGGACGTGGCCCATAAATCCGCGAATGATCGTGATCGTGTCGCGTTCCTTCGCATTATCGCGACCTCGCGATTACAGGTGTTATGGGCAGCTGCCCATAAGACCTGGAAGGCGTCCGCATAGGCGTTGTAGATGCGGATCTGCTCTTCCGTCAGTTCGTGCTCGAGCAGGTCGTATTCGACGCCGTCATAGGAGAGCGATCGCGACGTGTAGAGGCCGAGCGATTTGAGATCGCGGGCGAGCACCTCCATGGCGGCGACGCCACCATCCTCGATTGCCGCGACGAACTCGGCGCGGTTGGCGAAGGGAAAATCCTCGCTACCCCAAATGCCGAGACGCTGGGCATAGGCCAGATTCTCGACGGCGGTTGCGCCGGTCGCCGAGACATAGACGACGCGCGCGTCGGGAAGCGCGTGCTGCAAGCGGAGGCCAGCCTTGCCCTGCTGCGAGGGCGCGACGTCGCCACGTTCGCTTTTTCCTCCGGCGGCGTTGGCCATAGCGTGGGCTTCGTCGAATACGATGACGCCATCAAAAGACTTACTTGTTCCTGTCGCGCCTCCGGCGCTCCCCGCCTCTTGGCTCACCCAATCGATGATCTGCGCAACGCGAGACTTCTTGCCGTCGCGCTCCTGCGAGCGCAGCGTCGCATAGGTCGTGAACAGGATGCCTTCGGCAAGGCGGATCGGCGTGCCCTGCCGATAGCGCGAGAGCGGCTGGACGAGAAGCCGTTCCTGCCCGAGTGCAGCCCAATCGCGCTGTGCGTCTTCCAGCAGCTTGTCGGACTTCGAGATCCAGATCGCGCGCCGACGGCCCTGCAGCCAGTTGTCGAGGATGATGCCGGCGACTTGTCGCCCCTTGCCGCAGCCGGTGCCGTCTCCCAGAAACCAGCCACGGCGAAAGCGAACAGCATTCTCTGCGCCGT
>NZ_RZRY01000877.1:0-2224 GCF_003998035.1 Mesorhizobium sp. M2A.F.Ca.ET.039.01.1.1
GGTATTCGTCGTCCGCCAGTTCGCGCGCCCGCACCGAGGCCGCCTTCGAAACGCCATTGGCGACATCGCTGGCCGAGCGCCACAGATAGCCCTTGCCCCTCCATTGCGTCCCCGAGCTTTCGAACGGCATCAGCCGCGGCAGATGCTGGTCGCTGAACGGCGCCGAGCCGCCATCGACCAGGAAGACCAACGGCGCCTCCAGGCCCTTGGCGGCGTGCACGGTCATGACGCGCACCTCATCGCGCGTCTGGTCCATCTCGCGCTTGATCTCGGGGCCCGCATTCTCCAGTGTCGACAGGAAGGATTCCAGCCCCGGCAGTCCGGTCCGTTCCTCGGCCAGGCAAAAGCTCAGGAATTCGTCGAGGATGTCGCCGGCTTCGGGTCCAAGCCGCGCCGTCATCTTGCGGCGCAGCCCGTCGCGCGCCAGCGCCGCGGCGTAGAATTCGAACACCGGCTTGAACGCGACCTCGGTTGCCCAGCCATCGAGCCGGCTAACGACAGCGGCGAGGGAAACATCTTCGGCCGCGTGATGCCTGAGCGAGGCAATCAGCGACTGGCCCTTCGGCCTTTGGCTGGCAAGCGTCAATAACGTCTCCTCGGAGACCTCGAAGATCGGGCTGCGCAGCACCGCGGCCAGCGAAAGATCGTCCTCCGGCTGGATCAGGAAATGTCCGAGCGCGATCAGGTCCTGCACCGCGATATGGCCGGGCAGGCTGAGCCGATCTGCGCCGGCGACCGGGATCTGCCGGTTCTTCAGGCTGCGCGACAGCGCATGGACGAAGCGGTCGCGCTTGCGCACCAGCACCAGGATGTCGCCGGCGGTCAGCTTCCTGCCCTTGCCTTCGATGACCTCGCCTTGCTTGAGCCAGGTCTGGATGGTCGTGGCCACATGCTCGGCGACGCGCACGGCGGGGGCGCTGGCGTGGTTGACCGGCAAGGTCCAGTCGTCCGGTTCCTCGACCATCTCGGCGCCGACCGATGGCCACACCTCGACATAGCCGGGCGCGTCATTGCGGATCGCCTTGTGGCTGAGCGGATCGGGATCGTGGCTGATGCCGCGCCGCACGCCGGGTTCAGCGAAGACGCGGTCGACGGCGGCCAGCACATCGTCGCTCGACCGGAACGACCAGGTGAGCTTGAGATTGGCGAAGGCGGCTTCGGCGTCGCGCACGCGCCCGGCGAACAGCTGCCGGCTTTCAGCGAAGGAATCCGGCGCTGCCCCTTGGAAGGAGTAGATCGACTGCTTCTCGTCACCGACGGCAAACACCGTGCGCCTGACTGCCTCGCGCTGGCCGAGCCCGGCAAAGAACTCTTCCGTCAGCTTCTTCACCACCTCCCATTGGTCCGGGCTGGTGTCCTGCGCCTCGTCGAGCAGGATATGATCAATGCCCTGGTCGAGCTTGAACTGCACCCATGGTCCGGCATCGGGCCGTGACAGCAGGCTCACGGTGCGGGTGATGAGGTCGTTGAAGTCGAGGAAGCCGCGTCCGCGCTTCAACTGCTCGTAGCGCGCGATCAGCCAGCCCGCGACGGTGAGCGCCGCCGCCGTGCCTTCCAGCATGCGGAACAGCGCCAGCCGGTCCGACACGTCGAGGATCGCCTTGGCCCCGGCCAGATAGCGGTCCGGCAGATCCGGTAGCCGGTCGACCAGCGCCTTCTTGAAGATCTTGGGCGGCTCATAGGGGTCGCCGTCGGCCTTGAGAAAGGCCTTTGCCAGCAGCCGCAGCCGGCGGATCGGGTCGGCTTCGGCGAAGGCGCCCCGTGCATAGGGGATGACGTTGTTCAGCACCTGCCGCGCGTCGGCGGCTTCGGCGGCATGCGCGAATTCGGCGAACTGGCGGGGGTCGAAGCCAGGCAGCGGCCATAGCGAAGCGGCGATGCCCTCGGCCGTCTGTCCCGGCCTGAAGCCGAATTCGGCGAAGAGCGGCCGGAAATCCCGATCCCTGCCGAGCTTGGCGATGAAATCGCGCAACTCGTCGCGCTTGCCGACGATCTCGGCAAGCAGGGAATCGAGACCGAACTCGCCGCCGCGCTCCAGCACCGTGGCGAAGGCTTCCGCCAGGCCTTCGACGCCGGCGCCAGCGCCCGAGATCATGTCGCGGCGGGCATCGGCGAACAGCGAGGCCTCCATCTGCGGATCGAGCATCTCGAAATGCGCCGGGATGTTGGCTTCGAGCGGGAACTGGTGCAGCACGGATTCGCAGAAGGCGTGGATGGTCTGGAT
>NZ_RZRY01000878.1:0-2223 GCF_003998035.1 Mesorhizobium sp. M2A.F.Ca.ET.039.01.1.1
AATCTGCACAACGCAGAGCCGATCGCGATGCGGGTTCAAGCCCAGCGTTTCCGTGTCGATGGCCACCGCCCCGACATTGTAGCGGGCGAGGTCGGGCAGGTCGTTCTTGTGGAAACGGATATCGGTCATTCTCTTCTCCGGATCGCGGCCCGCCGCGCCGCGTATCGCTTGGGCTGCGTCAGCAGCGGCGGCGCGTTGCGCTGGTCATTCGTCCTCGCCGCGATCCGGAGAAAAATCAACAGAAAGTTGAATCTCACATCTTGCGCGATTTCCGTCTCACCGGGTCAGCGCATCGAGGATGCGCGCCCAGGACCGCTGTCCCTTGTGGAAGGAGGTCAGTTCGTATTTCTCGTTCGGCGAGTGGATGCAGTCGTCGTCGAGGCCGAAACCGACCAGCAGCGATTCCATGCCGAGATAGGTCTGGAAATCGCCGACCACGGGGATGGAGCCGCCACCGCCGGTGGTGATAGCCTGCTTGTCCCATTCGTCGGACAGCGCGTCCTTGGCCTTGGCCAGGAACGGCGAGTCGTAGGAAAGCTGGATCGCCGGCGAGCCGCCATGCGGATGGAATTCGACCGAGCAGTCGCCGGGGATGCGCTCGCGCACGAAGGCCTGGAAGGCGGCGCGGATCTTCTTCGGATCCTGCTTGTGCACCAGCCGGAACGACACTTTCGCCGAAGCTTCCGCCGCGATCACCGTCTTGAACCCCTTGCCGGTATAGCCGCCGATGATGCCGTTGAATTCCGCCGTCGGCCTTGCCCAGGTCATTTCGAGGACCGAGCGCCCCTTTTCGCCGGCCGGAATGGAAAGACCGGCCGGTCCGAGGAAGGTCTCGGCCGTCTCGCCGAGGCCTTCCCAGGATTTCAGCACTTGGCTGGGCGTCTCCTCGACCCCGTCATAGAAGCCTGGAATGGTGACGTGGCCGTCCTTGTCGTGGATGTCGGCCAGCACCTTTGCCAGGATGCGGATCGGGTTGGCGGCCGGACCGCCATAGAGGCCCGAATGCAGGTCGCGGTTGGCCGCCTTGACGGTGACCTCCTCGCCGACCATGCCGCGCAGCGACACACAGATCGACGGCGTCTCGCGGTTCCACATGCTGGTGTCGCAGACCAGCGCGAAATCGGCCTTCAGCTCGGCGGCGTTGGCTTCCAGGAACGGCTTCAGCGACGGCGAGCCGGATTCCTCCTCGCCCTCGAACAGGATGGTGACGCGGCAGGGCAGATTGCCATGCACCTGCTTCCAGGCGCGGCAGGCCTCGACGAAGGTCATCAACTGCCCCTTGTCATCGGCCGAGCCCCGGCCGGTGATCACCTTGCGTCCAGGCTCGATCTCCTTGATCGACGGCGCGAACGGGTCGGTGTCCCACAATTCGATCGGATCGACCGGCTGGACGTCGTAGTGGCCATAGAAAAGCACATGCGGCGCACCTGCCGGCCCCTCGTGATGCGCCACCACCATCGGATGTCCGGGCGTGTCGCGCACACTCGCGTCGAAGCCGATCAGCTTGAGTTCGGCGACCAGCCATTCCGCCCCTTTGCGGCAGTCGGCGGCGAAGGCCGGATCGGTGGAGATCGACTTGATGCCGAGCAGACCGAACAGCCGCTCCAGGCTCTGGTCGAGATTCTGATCGAGACGCTCAAGGACGGGGGAGATTCTTGACATGCTTTTAGCCTTTCGATTTTGGCCAGACCCTAAGGGGCCACGCCGAAAACGAAAAGCCGTGATTGTTGGACCAACCCGGTCAATCGCTGCCGCAACATAAAAGAAGACCGCCGTGGTGGAGGGGAAACCACGGCGGTCCTTACTCGAAACGATGCGGCAGCCCGGAGAGGGGGGATAGGCTGCCGCAGTTTGCCCGGGATAGGCGGGGGACGGGCCTTGCTCCGGACTTCGGCGAAAACTGCCGATGACGTGTATTTGGGTCTGTGAACGTGGCGATTCAAGGGCATGAAAATTACACTTTTGTAACATGCCCGTGAGCGCCCAATTTCCGGCCGGACAGCATCTGTCAGGGGTGTTGCCCGAACCGGTGGGTTCCGCAGCCTTTGGCATGGACCGCGAAGGCTGGCCGCGCTATCCCTGCCGGCATGAAAAAAGGCGACCACCTCTTCCTCGTCGACGGCTCCGGCTACATTTTCCGCGCCTACCACGCGCTGCCGCCGCTCAACCGCAAATCCGACGGCCTGCCGACCAGCGCCGTGCTTGGCTTCTGCAACATGGTTT
>NZ_RZRY01000879.1:0-2221 GCF_003998035.1 Mesorhizobium sp. M2A.F.Ca.ET.039.01.1.1
CCCAGCGGACAGCCCGCACAGCAGCCCCAGCAGGCCAACGGCCAGGCGGCCAATCCGCCTCCCGCTCAGCCGAACCAGTCGCTGTTCTTCGTCGGCGGCAACTGGAGCGCGCCGTTCATCTCGCCGATCGCTCCCGGCGTTTCAGGCCAGTAAGGCGGGGCGCAAAGCGTCCCCGTACCCACTGCTCAACCGCGTTGCGCGGCCTGCTCGTCGAGCTGGCGTTGGATCTCGCGACGCTTGTTGGCGATCGAGGCGATGATGACGCCGACAGCCACGACCGCGATCAGGATGGTGCAGGCGGCGTTGATTTCCGGCGTCACGCCGAGACGCACCTGGCTGTAGATCTTCATCGGCAGCGTGGTGGCGCCCGGGCCCGAGGAGAAGCTCGCGATGACCAGATCGTCGAGCGAGAGCGTGAAAGCCAGCATCCAGCCGGAGATGATCGCCGGCAGGATGACCGGCAAGGTGATCTGGAAGAAGGTCTTCACCGGTGGCGCGCCGAGATCCATCGCCGCCTCCTCGAGCGAGCGATCGAACGAGACCAGCCGCGACTGCACGACGACGGCGACGAAGCACATGGTGAAGGTGATGTGCGCGAGCGTCACCGTGAAGAAGCCGCGGTCCAGCCCGACGGCGACGAAGAGCAAGAGCAGCGAGAGGCCCGTGATGACCTCCGGCATGACCAGCGGCGCGAAGACCATGCCCGAAAACAGCACCCGCCCCCGGAAGCGCGTGTAGCGCGTCAGCGTGATGGCGGCGAGCGTGCCGAGCACGGTCGCCACCGTCGCCGAGATGACGCCCACGCGCGCCGTCACCCAGGTGGCGTCCATCAGGCCCTGATTGTGGAATAGCGACACGTACCACTTGGTCGAGAAGCCGCCCCAGACGGTGACGAGCTTCGATTCGTTGAAGGAAAAGACGATCAGAAGCACGATCGGCAGATAGAGGAAGGCAAAGCCCAGCACGATCGAGGTGATGTTGAAGCGGCTCCAGGTCGAGTTCATCTGCCCTGCTCCTGTGCCTTTGCTTGCGCCTGCTGGAAGAACATGATCGGGATGATCAGGACCAGGAGCAGGATGACGGCCACCGCCGAGGAGACCGGCCAGTCGCGGTTGGAGAAGAATTCGTTCCAGAGCGTCTTGCCGATCATCAGCGTCTGCGAGCCGCCGAGAAGGTCGGGGATGACGAACTCGCCGACGGCCGGGATGAACACCAGCAGGCAGCCGGCGACTACGCCGGGCAGCGACAGCGGGAAGGTGATCTTCCAGAAGGCGCCGATCGGCGGGCAGCCGAGATCCTCCGCGGCCTCGACCAGCGAATAGTCCATCTTTTCAAGCGACGAATAGAGCGGCAGCACCATGAAGGGCAGGTAGGAATAGACGATGCCGATGAAGATCGCCGTGTAGGTGTTCAGGATCACCAGCGGCTGGCTGATGATGTGCAGCGACATCAGCAACTGATTGAGCAACCCTTCGGGCTTGAGGATGCCGATCCAGGCATAGACGCGGATCAGGAACGATGTCCAGAAGGGCAGGATCACCAGCATCAGCAGGGTCGGACGGATCGTCGCCGGCGCACGCGCCATGCCATAGGCGATCGGATAGCCGACGATCAGGGTGAGTATCGTCGAGATCCCCGCGATGACCAGGCTCGTCACATAGGCGTTGAAATAGAGCGCATCCTGGGTGAGCCAGGTGTAGTTATCGAAGTTGAGCTCGCGGAAGCCGGCGAGGAATCCCGAGATGCCGTCGCTGAAGTTGAGCACCGGCGTATAGGGCGGCATAGAGATCGCCGTCTGCGACAGCGAGATCTTGAAGACGATGATGAAGGGAACGAGGAAGAAGAACAGCAGCCAGAGATAGGGGATGATGATGACGAGGCGGTTGACGAAGCCTTTCGCCAGCCTCGCCGGCAGTGTCGTGGTTTGCGTCAATGGGGCGGCAGTCGCTGCGATATCGGTCATCTCAGCCTCTATCGGGTCAACACGACGCCGGCATCGGGCCGGAAGGAGACCCAGGCGCGGTCATTCCAGGTCAGCGGATCCTCGGTGACGCGCGAGGCGTTCAAGGCGCTTGCCCGCACGATCTGCCCGTCGTCGAGCCTGATGTGAAAGACGGTCATGTCGCCGAGATAGGCGACGTCATAGACCTCGCCTTCCAGCGCATTGACGGCATCGGCGGGCTTTTTTGCGGAGACCTTGATCTTCTCCCGCCCGATCGCG
>NZ_RZRY01000087.1:0-14517 GCF_003998035.1 Mesorhizobium sp. M2A.F.Ca.ET.039.01.1.1
GCCGGCGGTCTGGGCGATCAGGCCGAACAGGATGTGGTCGGAACCGCCTGCCGAGCCGCCGGCAACCGGAACCTTGGTCGGATCGGCTTTCAGCGCGGCGACGAAATCGCCGGTCGTCTTGAACGGCGATTCCGCAGGCACCACCAGCGCCTCGAACTCACCCGTAAGGCGAGCGATCGGTGTCACCTCGGTAAGATTGTTGGCTGCCTTGTTGGCGATGATGGCGCCAACCATGACCATGCCGGCGACCATCAGCGAATTGCCCTTGCCTTTCCACTGATTAACGAATTGCGGCAGGCCGACCGTGCCACCGGCGCCGCCGACATTGGTGATCTGCGAGCCGGATATGAGCTTCTCGGAGCGCAGCACCTGGTCGATCGTGCGCGCCGTCTGGTCCCAGCCGCCACCGGGCGCCGCCGGAACAAAAATCTGGATCTGCGGCACGTCCTGCGCCAAGGCGGGGGTAAAATGCAGCGCGGTGAAACCAGCGGCGCCGACGGCTGCCGTGCTCGTCAGGAATTTGCGTCTGTTCAGCATGGGGATTTCCTCCAAATCACGACACCTCTCCTCCAGGTGCCCTGCCAAGACGAGGCCCGACACAGGCCTTCACTTCGATTTCAAGCAAATGTTATCTCGTTCTGTCAATAGGAATACCATTCTGCTAGACAGAACGGCGGCGTCGGGATTAAATCTCGTGTCCGGATCAGTTCCGGATGGGCGACTGCGATGAAATCACCGTTGCAATGACAGACACGCCTCCCAGCTCGGCACGGGCCGACGGCGTTGCCGCGCTTGAACGCGCTATCGCCATTCTCGATGCCTTCACCGCTGCCGACCGCTCGCTCGGTCTGGCCGAAATCGCCGCCCGTACCGGCCTTTACAAGAGCACGATCCTGCGGCTGGCAAATTCCCTGATACGCGGGCAATTGCTGGAGCGCCTGGATGATGGGCGCTATCGCATCGGGCCTGCCGCATTCCGGCTTGGCGCGCTCTACCAGCGGTCCGTCGTGGCGATGGACGTCCTGCTGCCAATCATGCGCGATCTTTCCGAGCAGAGCTGGGAAAGCGTCGCTTTCTACGTGCGCTCCGGTGATCTGCGCACTTGCCTTTACCGTGTCGAATCCAAGCATCCGATCCGCTACACGATCCGCGAAGGCGATGTGCTGCCTCTGCTTGTCGGCTCCGGCGGCCGGGTGCTTGCCGCCTTTTCGGGCCAGGAGGGCGAGCCCTACGAAACGATCCGCAACACCTACAACTACATCTCGATCGGCGACCGCGACCCGCAGACCGCCGGCATATCCGCGCCCGTCTTCGGACCAGGACGCACACTGCTCGGCGCGCTGACGCTCGCAGGGCCGAGCACGCGCGTCGACGCGGCCTTTCTCGAGCGCATGAAACGCCCGCTGCTGGAAGCCGCCGCGCGCGCTACCCGCGCCTTCGGCGAGGATGCCTTCATGCTGGACGTGGCAGCCCTCAACACGGGCGCCGGCAACTAGCGCCGTCCAGGTTTCTGCTTGACTCACATATATCCCGATGGTTATACGTCAATCAATAGCCAACGGGTTATCGATCTGAGATGCCGGCCACGCACGATATGCTGTTCAGGACGCTTGCCGATCCGACGCGGCGCGCCATCTTCGAACGTCTCTGTCGCCAGGGCGAGCAGACGGTCGGAGCCCTCACCGCGCAGGCAGGTGTGTCGCAGCCGGCGGTGTCGAAGCATCTGGGCGTGCTCAAGGAAGCGGGGCTGGTGCGCGACCGCCATGAAGGGCGCCAGACCCATTACAGCGCGCAGCTCAAGGCGCTTGCGCCGTTGATGGATTGGACGCGCGACATGGCGGGGTTTTGGGAAAGCCGGTTCGACGATCTCGAAGACCTGCTCAAAAGGATGGATCAATGAACGAAGCCGCAACGCGCTCCGTCATCGTCGAACGCGAGATACCTTTTGCGCCGGAAAAGATTTGGCGCGCGCTTACCCAACCGCATCTCATCGAGGCGTGGCTGATGAAGAACGACTTCAAGCCGGTCGTGGACCATCGCTTCAATCTGAGCGCCGAATGGGGTGGCGTCGACTGCCAGGTGCGGACGGTCGAACCAAACCGGACGCTGTCCTACAGCTGGGACACCAAGGACCTCGAGAGCGTGGTCACCTGGACGCTGACCCCGACGGGCACGGGCACGCATCTGCGTATGGAGCAGGTCGGCTTCCGCACGGATCAGGAGCCGTATTACCGCGGCGCCACCGTCGGCTGGAAGAGATACCTGGCGACCTTGGAGGAGGTCCTTTCGCGGCTCGACTGAAGGTCGCCGCCAACAGCAGGACTGCTCGGAACAACACACTGTTTGGCGGGGCGGCACACCGCAGGCGTAAGCCATGGAGATATCGAAATGAATATCAAGTTGACCAGCATCTATGTCGACGACCAGGAGAAGGCCCTCGCCTTCTACACCGGCGTTCTGGGCTTCACCAGGAAGGCGGATTTCACCAACGGTCCATTCCGCTGGCTGACCGTCACCTCGCCCGACGATCCGGATGCACCGAACTGCAGCTGGCACTCAACGACAATCCGGCGGCAAAGACCTATCAGCAGGCCATCTTCAAGCAGGGCCAGCCGGCGCTGATGCTGTTCAGCGACGACATCAAGGCCGACCACGAGCGCATTAAGGCCAAGGGCGGCAATTTTGCCATGGCGCCGACCGCGGTGACCGGCGCCACCATCGCGCAGCTCAACGACACCTGCGGCAACCTCGTCCAGCTTTCGCAGCTGGCGCGCTGGTAGGCGCCTCGATCCGTCTCGTCATTTGCAAGGGAGGTTACATTGAGCTGGAGCAAGTGGATCAGGCAGCTTCATCGCTGGCTGTCGATCATCTTCACCGTCACCGTCATTGCCAATTTCGCCGCCATGGCCATGGGCCCGCCGCCCGCCTGGATCGTCTATTCGCCGTTGATCCCGCTTTTCCTGCTTTTGTTCAGCGGACTCTACATGTTCGTGCTGCCCTATGCCGCCAGAAGGCGCGGCGAGCCGTCGCCCGAGCGCACGGGATCGGCCTGATGGCGAAGGCGAAATCGAAAGCCGACGCATCTCCGCACGAGAAGCCGGTCCTGCTTTCAGGCGGCAATCCGCAGATCGCCAAGGGCCATGGCGACGCTCCCGTGCAGGCCTATATCGCGGCGATGCCGGGCTGGAAGAGCGAGGTCGGGCGCCGGCTCGACCAGCTCATCGTGCAAGCCATTCCCAACGTGCAGAAGGCCGTCAAATGGAATTCGCCACTCTACGGCATGAAGGACGAAGGCTGGTTTCTCGGCATCCATTGCTTCGCCAGCTACATCAAGGTGGCGTTCTTCCGCGGCCTGTCGCTGGACCCCGTGCCTCCGGTCGAATCCAAGAGCGGGGACACGCGCTATTTGCATATCCGTGAGGACGATCGGCTCGACGAGAAGCGGTTCGTTTCCTGGGTGAAACAGGCGAGCCGGCTGCCCGGCGAACGGATGTAAGCGCAAGGAAGGATCAAGCGCCGCCCTCCCGAAGGACCACGGCGGCGATGTCATATCCGGCATTGAGGAGAAACCAGACATGCAAAAAGACGGCGAGCAGGACGGCAGGTCTGCGTCCGAGCTGATCGATAGAAGGATCGAGGAACTGGGCGACTGGCGCGGCGAGATGCTTGCCCGGCTCCGCGCCCTGATCCGCCAGGCCGCGCCGGAAGCCGTCGAGACATGGAAATGGCGCGGCGTGCCGGTTTGGGAGGATGCCGGCATCATCTGCACCGGCGAGACCTACAAGGCCGTCGTCAAGCTGACCTTCGCCAGAGGCGCGGCGCTGCCCGACCCCAAGAAGCTCTTCAACTCCAGCCTCGAAGGCAACACGAGGCGCGCCATCGATTTCAAGCAAGGCGACACGATCGACGCCGATGCGCTGAAGGCGCTCGTACGCGAAGCCGTGACCCTCAACAGATCGAGGGCCAAGCGCTGAGAGAGGACTGCGGTATAACGCTATCGGGTTGATGTTGCCGGCTTTTTCTTCCGCGCACCGGCAACACGGATCAATACATCGCATCACCCGGCGTAAGCGTCTGCCAGGCAACAATTCATGAAACAAGTACCGGACAAATTTATCGGCCGTTAAGCCAAGAGCGCTATCTGGATCGATGTCGCCGGCAACGGGGCGACATGCGGGGAAAAATATCGTCTCAACCGACGGATGAGCCAGTCGGACAGACGCCGGGGGAGCAGAACGAGCTCCATGGGAATGGGATGAAGTTCTCGTCGACCGATGCCGGTCCGCGTCTGATAGGGCTGGTCTGTCCCTTCGTCGCGGTGGTCCTGACCCAGGCGCTGGTCGCAACCCTCAGCCTCCACACATTATCCGCGGTCCGCGCCTATGTCGGCGGCGAAAGCCAATGGTCGAAAGGCCGGATGCACGCCATCTATTTCCTGAACCTTTATGCCGATACCGGCCGGCAGGAATATTTCAACGAATATCGTCAAGCCATCGCCGTGCCGCTCGCCGATCGCGCCGCGCGGCTGGCGCTCGAACAGGCCGAGCCCGACACGAATGCGGCCCGGCTTGGCTTTCTCGGCGGCAACAACCACCCCGACGATGTTGACGGCCTGATCTGGCTGTTCCGGAATTTCCGCGGCGTCAGCTATCTCGACACCGCGATCCGCCACTGGAGGGATGCCGACGAGATGATCCTCGCCATCGAGGGACTTGGCGACGAGATGAATCGAAGGCTGGAAAAAGGGCCGGCAACGCTAGCCGAGATCAGCCTCTGGAAGGCGAAAATCCACCAGCTCGACCGCCGGATCGGGCCGCTGGCCAAGGCGTTTTCCGACAGCCTCGGCGAGGGATCCCGCTTCATCAAGATGGCGCTGACGGCGGCCAATCTCGCCACCGCCGCCCTGCTTATCCTGCTCGTCGTCTGGCGCACGCGCAAGCTGATGATACAGCGCCAGGCGTTTCAGAGCGCCCTCAACGCCGAGCGCGAGCGTGCCCAGATCACGCTGGCCTCGATCGGCCAGGCCGTCATCAGCACCGATGCCGAGGGGCGGCTTGACTATATGAATGCCGGGGCGGAGCGGCTGCTTGCCTGCTCGCTGGCCGCAGCCAGGGGCAGGCCCATCGCCTCGTTGTTCCGGCTTGTCGACAAGGACAGCGGCGTCGAGGAGACCGATCTGATCGCGCGCCTGCTGGCAGGCGAGCCGCGCCGCTCCAATGTGCGCCCGCAGCTCCTGGAGCGTCCCGACAGCTCGGTCGTGCCGGTGGCGCTGAACGGCGCGCCGCTGATCGTCTCAGGCCAGATCCTCGGCTGTGTCCTGGCCCTGCACGAGATGACGCGCGAGCAGGATTATATCGAGCGCCTGTCGTGGCAGGCATCGCATGATGCGCTGACCGGTCTCGTCAACTGCCGCGACTTCGAGAACCGGCTGGCAGGCGCGATCTCCGAAGCGCCGGAAAGGTCGCGCAGGCATGCGCTGATGTATCTCGACCTCGACCAGTTCAAGCTGGTCAACGACACATGCGGCCATGCCGCCGGCGACCAGCTGCTGCGCCAGATCTCGGTGCTGCTCGCCAACGAGCTGCCGCCCGGCGACATCCTGGCCAGGCTCGGCGGCGACGAGTTCGGCGTGCTGCTCTTCGATTGCGATGCCGACTGTGCCGCCGCAACCGCCGAACGGCTGCGCGCCACGGTCCAGGACCTGCATTTCTCCTGGGACGGACGTCCCTTCAACATCAGCGTCAGCATCGGCATGGTCGAAGTCGCCAACGTCGGCATGACGCTGGAGGAGGTGCTGCGCGCAGCCGACGTCGCCTGCTACATGGCGAAGGAAAAGGGCCGCAACCGCATCCATTTCCACAGCGAGGGCGACACCGCGCTGCGCGAGCGCTTCGGCGAGATGGCCTGGGTGCAGCGTCTGCACGCCGCACTGGATCAGAACCGCTTCAGGCTGCATGCGCAAGAGATCGCGCCCCTGCGCGACGATATCCCGGAGCAGGGCGCGCATATCGAAATCCTGCTCAGGCTGACCGACGAGGACGGCAGCTTCGTCACGCCGCAGAGCTTCATCCCGGCGGCGGAGCGCTACGGATTGATGCCGGCGATCGACCGCTGGGTGGTGCGCGACACCCTCGCCACCTTGGCGGCCAGGCGCGCCGACCCGCACGCGACGCCGATATCCACCTGCGCGATCAATCTCTCCGGCGCCACCTTCGGCGACGAGACCTTCCTCGGCTTCATGCGCGAGCAGTTCGCCGCGCACGCCATCGTCCCCGAAACGATCTGTCTGGAGATCACCGAGACCAGCGCCATTGCAAATCTTTCCGAAGCCATGCGCTTCATCGCCGATCTGCGCGGGCTTGGCTGCCGCTTCGCGCTCGACGATTTCGGCTCCGGCATGTCGTCCTTCGCCTATCTGAAGCATTTGCCGGTCGACTACCTCAAGATCGACGGCAGCTTCGTCAAGGACATGCTCGACGACCGCATCGACCGCGCGATGGTCGAGATGATCCATCACATCGGCAAGGTGACGGGAAAACGCACCATCGCCGAATTCGTCGAAAGCGAGGGCATCATCGACGCCTTGAAAGCGATCGGCGTCGACTATGCGCAGGGCTATGCGATTGCGCGTCCCCAGCCATTCGACGCAACCAAGGTGCTGCGCGGCAATCGCAGCGAGCGCGATGCAACGGCGGATGGATGGGAGACTTTGGCGCGGACGCTGCGCCGCAAAGCCAGCTAATCTAGGCGACAACCCCTCCGGCCCGCCGTTCCAACAGGATCGTCGGCTTCTCATGATAGGTGGTCCGCAAAATCTCTCCATAACCGTTCTTTTCGGCGACCTTCAGCGAAGCGCCGTTTTCCGGATCGATGATGCAGACGGTTCTCGCTTGTCCCAACGCCTCGTCGCTCCAGGCGACGATCCGCCCGACGACCTCGCTCGCAAGCCCCCGGCCGTGCGCCTCCGAAGCCAGGGCCCAGCCGGCTTCCGGCACGCCTTCGATCGAAGGTTCGATCTCGCGCTTCAGATCATGGAAGCCGGCCTCGCCGATGAAGCGCCCCGTCGCCTTGTCCTCGATCGCCCAGAAACCGTAGCCGATCAACGACCACAGCCCGGCATGGCGCAGGAAGCGCATCCAGCTTTCCTCGCGCGTGCGCGGCTTGCCGCCGATGAAACGGGTGACGGCAGGTTCCGTCCACATGGCGGCATAGGTCTCGAAATCGCCCGGACGATGGGGCCGCAGGATGGTCCGCGCCGTCTCGAGGATCGGCACGCCAGCTTCCGTCTTGATGCTCATGGCACTCCTCTCGTTGAGACGGCAGCGGTTAGTGTGTTTCACCGTTTCGCGAAATGGTGAAACACACTAACTCTTTGTTTTCACGAAATTCCGGACGGAAAACCGCTCACACTTTCCTGGAATTGCTCTAGCAAACCGGCGTCCCCGGGCAAGGGCCAGGGTTGGCCGGGATCATCCTCCAGCGCAACGATTTCGCCGTCTGGGAATCTTGACCGATGATGCTACTCTTCTGACACGGTATCCAGCCGCGTCGCGGCCGCCAGGCGCAGGGAAGAACATGGACACCACTGACCTTGTATTGGCTATTCTCCATCACCTGCTGGTGTTCTCGCTGGCCGGCATCATCGGGGCCGAGTTCGTGCTGGTGCGCGACGATCTGGGTGCGGCGACGCTGAAGCGCCTTGCCGGCATCGACCGCCATTACGGCATCATCGCCGCGCTGATCATCATCGTCGGCATCTGCCGGGTGTTCTTCGGCCTGAAGGGTTGGGAATTCTATGTCTACAATTGGGTGTTCTGGGCAAAGATGGCGGCCTTCGCCATCGTCGGCCTGCTGTCGATCGTGCCGACCACGCGCTTCCTCTCCTGGAACAGGCAGGCGAACGGCAATCCGTCTTTCGCCGTGCCGGCGGCGGAACTGGCCTCGGTGAAGAACTATGTCCGCGCCGAAGGCTTCATCTTCCTGCTCATTCCGGTCTTTGCCGCGGCCATGGCGCGCGGCTACGGCTATTAGAGCCAGACCCGCTCTAAAGCATGTCTCCCGAAAGTGGTTACCGGTTTCGGGGTAAAGACATGCGCAAAATAAAAAACCTAAAGCGCATGGAGCGAGACTGAAAGATCGCGACGCGCTTTAGGCCTCGGCCGCAAACGTCTCATCCAGCGGCGCGATCGGCATCAGCGGCGCCGGAATGTCGGTGGTCTTTTCCTTCGACTTGCAGATATCGGCGATCACGCAGGCCGGGCAATCGGGCTTGCGCGCCTTGCAGACATAGCGGCCATGCAGGATCAGCCAGTGATGCGCATGTCGCATGAACTCGGCCGGGATGACCTTGAGCAGCCCCTGCTCGACCTGTTCCGGCGTCTTGCCGGGAGCCAGCCCAATCCGATTGCCGATGCGGAAGATATGCGTGTCGACCGCCATCGTGTGCTGGCCGAAGGCGACGTTGAGCACGACATTGGCGGTCTTGCGCCCGACGCCCGGCAGCTTCACCAGCTCGTCTCGATCCTGCGGCACCTGGCCCGCATAATCATCGATCAGCGCCTTCGACAGCGCGATCACGTTCTTCGCTTTGTTCCGCCACAGCCCTATCGTGCGGATGTAGTCGCCGACCTTGGCCTCGCCCAGCGCCAGCATCCTGGCTGGCGTGTCGGCAGCCGCGAACAATGCCTTGGTCGCCTTGTTGACGCCCGCGTCGGTTGCCTGCGCTGACAGCACCACCGCGACCAGCAGGGTGAAGGCGTTGACATAGTCGAGCTCGCCTTTCGGCTCAGGCCGCTGCACGGAAAAGCGCCTGAAGATCTCATGCACCTCGGCGGCACTGTAGAGCGACCGGGAAGCCGCTTTTCGCGGCCGTGTACCAGCCGCCGGGCCGCCGCCGGCAGGGGCGGGTTGAGGCTTTTTGACAGCGATGGATTTTTTGGACTTGGGAGGCGCCATGTCCCTTCCTATAATATCCCCTCATGAGCGACACAAACGCGTCATTCGAAGCCGACCAGCCATTTTTCCAGGCCCTGCTGACGCCGCACCGCTCGCTCGGCCGCACCGGTTTCCTGATCCTGATGGGGGCGCTTGTCTTCGGCTGGGCGGTCACCGGCGCCTTTTTCCTGGCGCATGGCGCCTGGCCGGTGTTCGGCTTCTTCGGCCTCGATGTGATCGCCGTCTATATCGCTTTCCGCGCCAACTATCGCGCCGCGCGCGCCCGCGAGGAAATCTCGGTATCGCGCACCAGCCTCGACATCCGCAAGACAGCACCTTCCGGACGCTCGGAGGCGCATCATTTCAACCCGTTCTGGACGCGGTTCTCGATCGCCCGCCACAGCGAAATCGGCATCACCAGGATGGCCGTCGAAGCGCAGGGCAAGAGCGTGGCGATCGGCGGCTTCCTCAATCCCGACGACCGCGAAAGCTTCGCCACCGCCTTTTCGCGCGCGCTGGCGACCGCCAAGACGCGCTGAGCATGATCCCGAACCGAAGTCCGCGTCAGCGAAAAGTGGACGCCGGTTTTGCTTTCGCTGAGCTGCGGTTCGGACAAGATCATGCTCCGAGCAAGTCAAGCAAATCAGAAGCGGTAGCGCAGCAGCCTGCCGACCTTGCGCATGGCGGGGACATGCCTCCAGAGGCCGACGAACAAGCATGCGGACCAGCCCAGCGCCCCTTGTTCCGGTTTCTAGGATGGTCTGGGTGCCTGCGTCAGGAAGGCAAGTTTCGGGTGGTTGCAAAGCTCTGGAAGACCGATATTCGCGGCCAAGGAGACATTGCCATGAACGCGCAGATGACCATGAATACGCAGATGAAGCCGATCGCGATCCTTGAGAACGATATCACCCCGGAAGGCAGCGACTATGATGTCGTGCGCCGCGCCATCGAGAAGATCAGCCTCGACTATCGCGACCAGCCCTCGCTGGAGGTGCTGGCCGAGGAAGTCGGCGAGACGCCGACCGGCCTGCAGAAGCTGTTCACCCGCTGGGCCGGCCTGTCACCGAAAGCCTTTCTGCAGGCGGTGACGCTCGACCACGCGCGCAGGCTGCTCGATTCCGGCATGCCGCTGCTGGAGACCTCGTTCGAGCTCGGCATGTCCGGCCCCGGCCGGCTGCACGACCTCTTCGTCACCCATGAGGCGATGTCGCCCGGCGACTACAAGACGCGGGGCGCGGGCCTCACCATCCGCTACGGTTATCACATCTCGCCTTTCGGCATCGCGCTGATCATGGTCACTGACCGCGGCCTCGCCGGCCTCGCCTTCTGCGATGCCGGCGGCGAGCGGGCTGCCTTCGCCGACATGTCCGGCCGCTGGCCGAACGCGACTTATGTCGAGGACATGTCGGCCACCCAGGCTTACGCCGCGCGGGTCTTCGACCCGACCAACTGGCGCGCCGACCAGCCGCTGCGCGTGGTGATGATCGGCACCGATTTCCAGCTGCGCGTCTGGGAAGCCTTGCTGCGCATCCCGATGGGCAGGGCCTGCACCTATTCCTCGATCGCGGCGAGCATCGGCGCGCCAAGCGCCAGCCGGGCCGTCGGTGCGGCGGTAGGCGCAAACCCGATGTCCTTCGTGGTGCCTTGCCATCGGGCGCTGGGCAAGTCCGGCGCGCTCACCGGCTATCACTGGGGTCTGACGCGCAAACGCGCCATCCTCGGTTGGGAAGCGGGACAAGTGACGTCCTGAAACATTCGATTTTTTCGCATGCCATTGCGAAAAAACCGCGTATCGTAATATAAATCGGTACATCCTAAATAATTGATCGATTCATCTGCGAAATGCAACCGGAGACAACCTATGGTTACAGCCGGTTTTCTTGTAAGTTGCTTCCCCGCGTTATTTCACTTAACGCTAAATTAACCACGATAAAGGGAAGATGACCCGACGTTGAGCCGGCACCATCCGGCTCGAAGGAGGGATCTCAATGAAAATCGCTCGGGCCGCAATGGCAGCAGGCCTGCTGGCCGCCTGCGCCTGCCAGACGGCATCGGCCGCTACCGGAAACGTGCTTTTCAACGGCACGATCACCGCGACCTGCACCATCACGATCAACTCCAACGGCACGATGACCGTGAGCAGCAATCTTCAGTCGCTGAGCTCGCACAATGCCGGCGGCTCGGCAGGCAGCGCTCAGGTCGATACGACGGGCGGGGTCTCGCTCAGCGTGGACCCGGTGACAACGACCACCGTGCCGGCCTCGGACACGACGGCGACGACATGGACTCCGACCTTCGCCACTTCAGGCGCGCAGACGATTGCCGAAACCGGCACCGCGACCGCGCTGACGGTGCCGGGCACATCGACGGTCGCGGTCAATCTCGCCGGCACCAAGAGCGGCACGAACCGGTTCTCCGCCGGCAACTATCAAGCAACGGTGACGCTGCGCTGCGAATAGTCCTCACGCGAAAGGAGCGGTCCTTGAGAAGAATCGCATTGAGAAGAATTGCAATCCTGGCGGCGGGCCTGATCGCCGCGCTGCCTCCCGTAGCGGCGACCGGCCAGTCGATGACGCCGATGCGGGGCGAGGTGCGATCCTTCACCGATGCCTTTGCTGTCCGTGTCTTTCCGGGCAACCCGTACAACCAGCGCATCCGCGTCGAGGTCCATGTCTACGACCAGGATTTCCAGCCTGTCGCGGCCAGGATCACGCCGAGCGCGTTCCTTCTGGCCGGCCAAGCGTCGCGCCCGGTCCTGGTGGTCGTCCCGTTCGACGGCGCGAACGAGCGTAAAGTGCGTATCTGTACCGAGAGTATCCCCTTTCCAAGCGAGCAGACCCAGATAAGGGCACAGATATGCGGAAAGTTCTTCGGGCATCGCAGGTTCTGACCTTGTCCTTGCTGCCCGCCCTGGCTGTCGTCGGTCGGGGACTTGCCGAGGATATCCTGAACCTGAATCAGAACCAGACCGGTTTCAGCCTGCCCGGCGTCACCTTGCCCCAGGGCCAGGACGAGGTTCATGCCAGCGACGGCACGACCTGCCGCTCAGCCGTTTCCGGCAGCGGCGCCTATCTCGACCTCGGCGTCATCCGCGGCAACAACTCAAGCAACCAGACCAACAGCGACATCGCCACCTATGGCCGCGTGGTGATCCCGATCGGGCGGACGCCCAAACGCGTCGATTGCAGCCGCCTCTACGAGTTGGAAGTCGAGCGCCTGCAGTTGGAATTGAAGCTGCTCAAAATGGGCCTCGGCGCCGACGGCCAGACGACGGGAAGTGTGCCCGCCTCGCCGCCCCAGGACGCTGCGTCCCAAGCCAGCGCGGCGCAAGCCGGCGCGGCGCAAGCCAACGGGGTCCAAGCCAACGTGGCTCAAGTCAAATCAGCGGGATGGGCCAATGAAGGCTGGACCATCAGAGGCACGACCAGCAATGAGAAGAAGAAGCGGAAATAGAAGCGCGCTGTTAGCGCTGGCGGCGCTTGCCGGTCTCTGCCTTCCGGCGCAGGCGGCGATCATCGGCACCTGCACGATCATGATCGGCGCCTCGGGGACGATGAAATCGAACCCCGCCATCAACATCTTCGGCTCAAAGCAGGCAGGCGGGTCGAGCGCCGGCGCCACCATCACAGCGAACTCGACGCTGTGTTCCATCCTAAACCTGCTGGACTGCTATACCGTTTCCGCGCCGGCGCCGATCGCCTTTACCTCGGCACCGAGCGGCGGCGACACCAATGTCTCGTTCGCCTCCGTCTTCCGCCTCGACGGCTCGGGCGTGGACATACCGGGCAGCTCGCCGCAGCGGGTGACCAACGGCACCCACACCATCCAGGTCGATCTCACCGCCACGAAGTCGCCCGGCATCTTCCCGGCAGGCAACTATCAAGGCACGGTGACGGTGCGCTGCGAATGATGCCTGTGGGCCAAGAGCCCGCGCAACCGGCATGATCTGGCAACCGGCGGTCTTTGCGGCTAGCTTCGCCCCCAGCACGCAATTCCGCGATGAGCGCTTCGCCGCCCATTTCCCAGGAATTGCGAAAAGCAGAATCTTGGAGCAGGTCCGCCTTTCAAGCAAGGGCCGGGCCGCTTCAACGGGAGGCAGTTTTTGTGATTATCGTTGTCGGCTCGATCAACCTCGATCTCATTGCCAATGTCGACCGCCTGCCGGAACCCGGCGAGACGGTGCGCGGCTCGAGCTTTGCCACCGCCCCCGGCGGCAAGGGCGCCAACCAGGCGCTGGCCGCGGCGCGCGCGGGAGCCCAGGTGCGCATGGTTGGCGCGGTCGGCAAGGATAGCTTTGCCCCCGAAGCGCTCGCTTTGCTCAAGGCCGGCAATGTCGATCTCTCCGGTGTCGGCCAAAGCTTCGCCTCCACCGGCACGGCGCTGATCCTGGTCGGCGCCGACGGCGAGAACGTCATCGCCGTCGTGCCGGGCGCCAATGATTCGGTGGTGCCGGGCGATGTCACCAAGGCCTATCTCAAAAAGGGCGATGTCGTGCTCCTGCAGCACGAGATCCCGCTGCAGACGGTCGAGGCCGCGCTCGACGCGGCGCGCGCGGCGGGCGCCGTCAGCGTGCTCAACACCGCGCCTTTCCGGGCCGAAGCCGCCGGCTTCCTCGGCAAGGCCGACTATGCCGTCGCCAACGAGACCGAATTCGATCTCTACGGCGAAGCGCTGTCGCTTTCCGGGCGCGACCGCCCCGCCCGCATGCGCGACTACGCCCAAAAGACCGGCCGCGCCATCGTCGTCACGCTCGGCGGCGACGGCGTGCTGGCCGCAACGCCGGACGATTTCCTCACAATCCAGGCGCTAAAGATCACGCCGGTCGACACCGTCGGCGCCGGCGACACTTTTTGCGGCTATTTCGGCGCCGGCCTGTCGTCCGGCTTGTCGCTTGGGGATGCGATCACCCGCGCCGCCGCGGCCGGCTCGCTTGCCTGCCTGAAGCCAGGCGCGCAGCCGGCGATCCCACTGGCCAAGGATGTCGACGCTGCCCTGGCGGGAACGCGTTAAGCATGCGGCCCGTCACCAAGCATGCCCTGCCGGCGGCCGGCGATATCTGTCGCCTCTCCGCCGTCGAGCTCGCCGACAGGATCAGGCAAGGGCAATTGTCGGTGCGTGAAGTCGTCAGCGCTTCCCTTGACCGCATCGAGGCCGTCAACCCGCTGGTCAACGCTATCGTCTCGCTGCGCGAGCGCGCCGACATCCTGGCCGAAGCCGACAACGCCGATGCTCATCTGGCCCGCGGCGGCGAGGCCGGATCGCTGTTCGGCCTGCCGATCGCCATCAAGGACCTCGCCCTGACCAAGGGGCTGAGGACCACCTTCGGCTCGCCGATCTTCGCCGATTTCATCCCTGAAACGGACGACTTCTTCGTCGAGCGCATCCGCAAGGCCGGCGCCATCATCATCGGCAAGACCAATGTTCCGGAATTCGGCCTTGGCTCCAACACGTACAATCCGGTCTTCGGGCCGACGCTCAACGCCTTCGACCCGGCGCTGACCGCCGGCGGCTCGAGCGGCGGCGCGGCGGTGGCACTGGCGCTCAACATGCTGCCGGTCGCCGACGGCAGCGACTTCGGCGGCT
>NZ_RZRY01000880.1:0-2218 GCF_003998035.1 Mesorhizobium sp. M2A.F.Ca.ET.039.01.1.1
CATGAGATGGAGGTGATCCGCTCCATCGCCGATCGAGTGGCGGTGATCGATGCCGGCCGGATCGTCGAGGAGGGCGCCGTCTGGCAGGTCTTCGCCGATCCGAAGTCGGAGATCACCCGCAGCCTGCTCGGCGGCATCCGGCCGCAACTGCCGCCCGAGATTGCCAGCCGGCTGGTTCCGGGCGAAGGGGCGGAAACGATCCTCCGGATCGACGTCGCCGGCGAGGCGGCGCGTCGCCCGCTGCTGTCCGAGCTTGGCGCCAGCGTGCACGGCGCGTTCCGGCTTGTGCATGGCGGCATTGACCATGTGCAGCAGCAGCCGGTCGGCACGTTGTTCGTGGCGCTCCCTGGAGCCGACGCTGCCCATCTGGCGGCGGTTATCGCTTTCCTGAAGAACCGCGGCGCGCGGGTGGAGGTGCTTGGCCATGTCGCCGGTCCTGTTTGAACTCCTGCTTCGTTCGATCTGGGAGACGGTGCTGATGACCGGCGCGTCCGGTCTGATCTCGCTTGTCTTCGGCCTGCCGCTCGGCCTCGCTCTGGTCGCCACCGATCGGGGCGGCATTGCCGAAAGTCTTTGGATCAACCGCCTCCTCGGTGCCGTTATCAATGGCTTCCGTTCGGTGCCGTTCATCATCCTGCTGGTGGCTCTGATCCCGGTGACGCGGCTGATCGTCGGCACCTCGATCGGCACCTGGGCGGCGATCGTGCCGCTGTCGATCGCGGCGACGCCCTATTGCGCGCGTATTGCCGAAGTGTCGCTGCGCGAAGTGGACCACGGGCTGATCGAGGCGGCGCGCGCCATGGGCGGCAACCGCTGGACGATTATCCGCGAGGTGCTGGTGCCGGAGGCGCTGCCGGGCATCGTCGCCGGCTTTACCGTGACACTGGTGACGCTGGTCGGCGCCTCGGCCATGGCCGGCGCCATCGGCGCCGGCGGTCTCGGCGATCTCGCCATCCGCTACGGCTATCAGCGCTTCGAAACCAGCGTCATGGTCGCCGTGGTCATCGTGCTCATCGTGCTGGTCTGCGGCATCCAGTGGATCGGCGACCGGCTGGTCGCTCATCTGGATCATCGTGGATGATGTGCGGCATCCGAACGCAATTTGCCGCAAAAGCCGGGAATTGAGCGCCGGTATGCTGCGTTTGCAATGAGATTGGTCGGTGTGTTTCTTCACCGGCAATGACACGCATGTCATCGTGCGATGGGGAGCTAAAACAAAGAGTTGCCGCCAACAGGAGCCTGACCATGCCAAGAATAATTCCGGTGCTCGATCTCGACCGCCTGGAGCAGGGTCCATCCGAACTTCGAACTTTCTTGTTTGATCTACGCACCGCCGCCCGCGATGTCGGGTTCTTCTATCTGAGCGGCCACGGCATCACCCAGCCGGAGATCGACGCGGTGCTGGGCGCTGCGCGCGGCTTCTTTGCCTTGCCGGAAGCCGACAAGCTCGCCATCGAAATGGTGAAGTCGCCGCAGTTCCGCGGCTATACGCGCGCCGGCGGCGAACTGACCAGGGGCAAGGCCGACTGGCGCGAGCAGCTCGACATCGGCGTCGAACGCGCGACCATTGCGCAAGGGCCGGGCGTACCGGCCTGGACGCGGCTGCAGGGCCCGAACCAGTGGCCGGCCGCGCTCCCCGATCTGAAGCCGGCGTTGCTTGCCTGGCAGACCAAGGCGACCGATGTGGCGATCAGGCTGCTCAAGGCCTTCGCGCTGTCGCTCGACCAGCCGGAGGGCGCCTTCGATGCCATCTATCGCGGCGAGCCGAACCACCGCATGAAGATCGTGCGTTATCCCGGCCGCGACACGACCGGCGACGACCAGGGCGTCGGCGCGCATAAGGATGGCGGCTTCCTCACCCTTCTGCTGCAGGACGAGAACAAGGGGTTGCAGGTCGAGTATGACGGCAGCTGGGTCGATGTCGACCCGATCCCGCGAACGCTGGTCGTCAACATCGGCGAACTGCTTGAACTCGCCTCGAACGGCTATCTCAGGGCAACCGTGCACCGCGTCGTCACCCCGCCCGCCGGCGTCGAGCGGATTTCGGTGCCGTTCTTCTTCAGCGCCCGGCTCGACGCGACTATCCCGCTGCTCGGCCTGCCGGAGGAGCTGGCGGCCGAGGCGCGCGGCCCGGCCAGCGACCCTGACAACCCGCTGTTTCGCAACGTCGGAACCAATGTGCTGAAAAGCCGGCTGAGGTCACATCCCGACGTAGCGC
>NZ_RZRY01000881.1:0-2213 GCF_003998035.1 Mesorhizobium sp. M2A.F.Ca.ET.039.01.1.1
GCCTATGTCGACCCGGTCGACATCCGTTTCAACCGCTTCGATCCCCAGCCCGTGCCCAATGCGAACGCGGTCATGTTCTGCCTGATGGACGTCTCAGGTTCGATGGGAGAGCGCGAGAAGGATCTGGCCAAACGCTTCTTCGTGCTGCTGCATCTCTTCCTGACGCGCCGCTACGACCGCATCGAGGTCGTCTTCATCCGCCATACCCACCAGGCCAAGGAGGTGGACGAGCAGACGTTCTTCTACCACACCGAAAGCGGCGGCACGGTCGTCTCCACCGCGCTCGAGGAAATGCACCGCATCATCGAAGAACGCTATCCGGTCGCCCAGTGGAACATCTACGCCGCCCAGGCCTCAGACGGCGACAACTTCGCCACCGACTCCGAGCGCTGCATCGAACTGCTCGACCGCAAGCTCATGCGGCTTTGCCAGTATTTCGCCTATGTGGAGATCATCGACGAGCGGGAAAGCCATATCTTCGGCTCGACCGAGAACGGCACGTCGCTTTGGCGCGCCTACAACGCCGTCGACGGCAAATGGCCGAACTTCCAGATGAGGCGCATTGCCGCGCCGGCCGATATTTACCCGGTCTTCCGCGAGCTCTTCGCCAGGCAACCCGCCCTGCGCAAGAGCGCTTGAGGGGCTTCTGCAAATGGTCAGCCAGGCGCGCAAATCCGAACTGCTGTTTTCCGGCTCGGACTGGAATTTTGCGAAGCTGTCCCGCGTCTATGACGAGATCGAGGCGCTCGGGACCGAAGATCTGGGCCTCGACATCTATCCTGTGCAGATGGAGGTCATCTCTTCCGAGCAGATGCTCGACGCCTATTCCTCGGTCGGCATGCCGCTGATGTACCGGCATTGGTCGTTCGGCAAGCGTTTCCTCTACGACGAGTTTCTCTACCGCAAGGGCGCACGCGGCCTGGCCTATGAGCTGGTCATCAACTCCAACCCCTGCATCGTCTATCTGATGGAAGAGAACACCATGGCCCTGCAGGCCCTGGTGACCGCGCATGCCGCGCTCGGGCACAACCATTTCTTCAAGAACAATCATCTTTTCCGGCAATGGACCGATGCCGGCGGCATTCTGAGCTATCTGGATTTTGCCAAGGGCTACATTGCCCGATGCGAGGAACGGCATGGCCTGGCGGCCGTGGAAGCGATCCTGGATTCCGCGCACGCGCTGATGGAACAGGGCGTCTTCCGCTACCATCGGCCGCCGAAACTGTCGTCCGAGCAGCAGCGCGAGGGGCTGCGCGAACGTCTCGAATACGAGGAGCGCTCCTTCAACGATCTGTGGCGAACGCTGCCGCCCTCGCAGGGAAAGAGCAAGCCGGAAGCGGGGGACGAAATGCTTGCCGAGCGGAAGAAATCGCTCAAGCTGCCGGAGGAGAACCTGCTCTATTTCCTCGAGAAGAACAGCCTCGTCCTCGAGCCCTGGCAGCGCGAGATCGTCAGGATCGTGCGCGTCATCGCGCAATATTTCTATCCGCAGCGGCAGACCCAGGTGATGAACGAAGGCTGCGCCACCTTCGTGCACTACACGATCATGAACACGCTGTTCGATCGCGGCCGCATCAGCGAAGGCGCCATGCTCGAGATCCTGCGCAACCACTCCAACGTGGTCTTCCAGCCGGCCTATGACGATCCGCGCTACTCCGGCATCAATCCCTACGCGCTTGGCCTCGACATGATGCAGGATATCCAGCGCATCTCGACCGCGCCCACCGCCGAGGACCGCGACTGGTTCCCGGACATCGCCGGCCGCGGCGACTGGCGCGACACCCTGCTCGACGCCTGGGCCAACCACCGCGACGAATCCTTCATCCGCCAGTATCTGAGCCCGGCGCTGATCCGCAAATGGCGGCTCTTCGCGCTGGCCGACGGCGCCGACGAGCCGCATTACGAGGTGGCCTCGATCCACAATGAGCGCGGCTATGCCAGGATACGGTCGGCGCTGGCGCAAAGCTACGATATCGGTGCCAGCCGCCCCGACATCCAGGTGGTCGACGTGGACCTGCTGGGCGACCGGCATCTGCGGCTGCAGCACAAGGTCAAGGACGGCATCATGCTCGAGGGCCAGAGCCGCGACGCAACCCTGCGCCATATCCGCAACCTCTGGGGCTACGAGGTCAGCCTGGCGGCAATCGACGCCGGGACCGGCGCGACGCTCAGCGAGCGCTGGACGAAGGAACTCTGAGCGACATGGCTTGAAT
>NZ_RZRY01000882.1:0-2212 GCF_003998035.1 Mesorhizobium sp. M2A.F.Ca.ET.039.01.1.1
GTGCTGGTGTATCAGGCCGCCGCGCGACGCTTGCGATCCGGCGAGACCGCCTCGTCGGCGAGAGCCTTGACCGCGTCCTCGAGCTTCAGCGATTCCTGGTCGCGGGAGCCCAGCCGGCGGACATTGACGGTTTCTTCTTCCGCCTCGCGCTTGCCGCAGACGAGGATGACCGGCACCTTGGCGAGCGAATGCTCGCGCACCTTGTAGTTGATCTTCTCGTTGCGAAGGTCGGCTTCGGCGAGCAGCCCTGCGGCCTTCAACCGGTCGACGACTTTCAAGGCATATTCGTCCGCATCCGAGGTGATCGTCGCCACCACCACCTGGAGCGGCGCGAACCATAGCGGGAAATGGCCGGAATAGTTCTCGATCAGGATGCCGAGGAACCGCTCCATCGAGCCGCAGACGGCGCGATGCACCATCACCGGCTGCTTCTTCTCCGAATCCGAGCCGATATAGAAGGCGCCGAAGCGTTCCGGCAGGTTGAAGTCGACCTGCGTGGTGCCGCATTGCCATTCGCGACCGATGGCGTCCTTCAGCACATATTCGAATTTCGGCCCGTAGAAGGCGCCCTCGCCCGGATTGATCGAGGTCTTGATGCGGTTTCCGGAGCGCGTGCGGATCGTCTCCAGCACATTGCTCATGATCGCCTCGGCATGGTCCCAGGCCTCGTCGGTGCCGACGCGCTTGTCCGGCCGCGTCGACAGCTTCACGCTGACCTCGTCGAAGCCGAAATCGGCATAGGTCGACAGGATCAGGTCGTTGATGCGCAGGCACTCGGCGGCCAGCTGCTCCTCCGTGCAGAAGATATGCGCGTCGTCCTGCGTGAAGCCGCGCACCCGCATCAGCCCATGCAGCGCGCCGGACGGCTCGTAGCGATGCACATTGCCGAACTCAGCAAGTTTCACGGGCAGTTCCCGGTAGGACTTCAACCCATGCTTGAAGATCTGCACATGTCCCGGACAGTTCATCGGCTTCAGCGCGAAGACGCGGTCGTCATCGGTGTCGTCGCCGGCGACGGTCACCTTGAACATCGCGTCGCGATACCAGCCCCAATGTCCCGACGTCTCCCACAGGCTCTTGTCGAGCACCTGCGGCGCGTTGACTTCCTGATAGCCGTGCTCGTCGAGGCGGCGGCGCATGTAGTTGATCAGGTTCTGCACCATCTTCCAGCCCTTGGCGTGCCAGAAGACGACGCCAGGCCCCTCTTCCTGGAAATGGAACAGGTCCATCTCGCGCCCGAGCTTGCGGTGATCGCGCTTCTCGGCCTCTTCCAACAGCGTCTGGTAGGCGTCGAGCTGCGCCTGGTCGGCCCAAGCGGTGCCGTAGATGCGCGTCAGCATCGGGTTGTTGGAATCGCCGCGCCAATATGCGCCAGCCACCTTCATCAGCTTGAAGGCGTTGCCGATCTGCCCGGTCGAAGCCATGTGCGGACCGCGGCAGAGGTCGAACCAGTCGCCCTGAGCGTAGATCTTGAGGTCCTGGTCCTCAGGGATGGCGTCGATCAGCTCGAGCTTGTAGCGCTCGCCCTTCTCGGCGAAGACCTTCTTCGCCTTTTCGCGCGACCACACCTCCCTGGTGAACGGCTTGTTGCGCTGGATGATCTCGCGCATCTTCTTCTCGATCGCCGGGAAATCGTCCGGCGTGAACGGCTCGTTGCGCGCGAAGTCGTAGTAGAACCCGTTCTCGATCACCGGCCCGATCGTCACCTGCGTTCCCGGCCACAGCTCCTGCACGGCCTCGGCCAGCACATGCGCCGCATCGTGTCGGATGAGTTCCAGCGCGCGCGGATCCTCGCGGGTGATGATCTCGACCTTGCCCGACGTGCCGAGCGGATCGGAAAGATCGCGCACGGTGCCGTCGAGGCTATAGGCGACAGCCTTCTTGGCCAGCGACTTTGAGATCGACTCGGCAAGGCCAGCGCCGGTCAGCGCCGCGTCATACTCGCGGATCGAACCATCGGGAAATGTCAGGGAAACGGAATTCGGCATCAGGATTCTCCTATCCAGTCCCGCAAACGAGCGCGGGTGGTGAAATGCATGTCGCAGGATGCGTTGCTGCATGCAGAGGGTTAGCCGGAGGCGTCCGGCAGCGGCGCGGTTTTAGAGGCAGTGCCGCGTCAGGTAAAGAGCGGCCCGTCAGGAAATGGCGCCAGTAGTGTCGCAGGCGCTTCGCGCGGGCTTGTGAACAGAGCGCGGCGCAGCTTGTATACGAA
>NZ_RZRY01000883.1:0-2211 GCF_003998035.1 Mesorhizobium sp. M2A.F.Ca.ET.039.01.1.1
CGGCACCACCGTAATCTTCATCGTGTCTTCGGCGTAGTGGCCGTCCGGCACGTCGATACTGCTAGTCAGCGCTGAGCCGGAAAGGCCACGGCCAATTTCGCCGATGTCGATGATCTGGTGCGGGACCTTCAGTCGCTGCGCGCAAAGAGCGGCGAAGCCCAATTCCTTCCTGTGCCGTTGGCCATAGTCGAAAGATAGAAGGCCGGTGAGTTCGTGCTCCGCTGCCACCATGTGAGCAAGGGAAACGGAGTCCAATCCGCCAGAGCAGACGGCGAGAGTCTTCATCATTGGTATCCTTGTTTTGACCGGGTAAGGCTGCGACCGGAGATTTCTCTGCGCCCCCACTACTCCAGCGACTCAGTTTTGTGAACCGGGAGAATTTGCGCTCAGCCCGATTGGAACGGGAGTGCGTCGCGTCCAACACGCGTGATCAATAAAAGTTGAGCGCTTCAGCAGTTTGTTTCGCATCGCGCCAACTTTCGCAATCTGCTGTCGGATCGTCGACTTCGAGACAAGGTGATGTTCGGCCGACATCGGCTGACTCTTAATTAAGCCGCAGAACACATGTTGGCTTTCTGGCCTTCGCTTGTGCGGTTGGCACGACAATTGACATTCTAATTGTGGGGCGGCACACCCCGCCAGCCGAAAGTGGCAGTGAGCTCCTTCAGGCGCAGGTTGATGTGCTGATTATTCGGCGATTTTCCGATCTCGAACCAGAAAGCGAGGGCGACATGGATGCCAGCAAATTTGACATTGGCGACATCCGCCTGGAGAACCCTGCGCGGCGCGATTGAGGCCGCAGGCGAGCCTGCTCTACCTGCCGCCCTACAGTCCCGACTTCAATCCGATTGAGAACGCCTTCGCCCAACCTAAGGCGCTGCTGCGAGCAAAGGCCGACCATCAAGGCTCTATGGGACTGACGTTGCCCCAGCAGTTTTGAGTTCGTTTCCGGCGTGGGTTGTGCCCTGCTGGGCGGGTGAAGCGACGGGCGCTGGCGCGGAGCCTTTGGCATAGCGCAGCGCGAGCGACCGTCGCGGATTGAAGGTGCTGGCGAACTTGGCCGGGGTCTGCCAGGCGATTTGGGAGTGCGGCCGCGCGGTGTTGTAGTCGGCGTGCCACAGGGCGATGGCTACGCGCGCCTGAGCCAGCGAGGTAAACAGCGTCTCGTTGAGCAGTTCATCGCGCAGTCGGCCGTTGAAGCTCTCGATGAAGCCATTCTGCATCGGCTTGCCCGGCGCAATGTAATGCCATTCGACGCGGTTCTGATCTGCCCAGGCGAGGATGGCGTTGGAGGTGAACTCGCTGCCATTGTCGCTGACGATCATCCTCGGCCGGCCGCGCTGGTGATGAGCCGGTCCAGTTCGCGGGCAACCCGCATGCCCGAGAGCGACGTATCAACGATGAGTGCCAGGCACTCTCTCGTGCAGTCGTCGACGACGGCCAGGATGCGGAAGCGGCGCCCGTCGGTGAGCTGGTCCGATACGAAGTCGAGCGACCAGCGCTCGTCGGGCCTCAGCGGCACCAGCATCGGCGCCCTGGTCCCGATCGCCCGCTTGCGGCCGCCACGGCGGCGAACGGCGAGCTTCTCCTCCCGATAGAGCCGGAACAGCTTCTTGTGGTTCACGACCAGGCCCTCCCGCCTCAGCATCACGAGAAGACGCCGGTAGCCGAACCGGCGACGCTCCTGCGCGATCGCCTTCATCCGCTCGCGAACCTCGCGGTCGTCCGGCCTGCTGGTCTCGTAGCGAACCGTCATGCGGCAACAGCCGATGGCTTTACACGCCCGTCGTTCGCTCATCCCGAAGCCTTCCCTCAGGTGAGCGACAGCTTTCCGCTTGGCCGCGGGCGTTACCATTTCTTTCCCACGAGATCCTTCAGCGCGGCATTGTCGAGCATGGCGTCGGCCAGAAGCCGCTTCAGCCGCGTGTTCTCGTCCTCCAGCGCCTTCAGTCGCCGAGCCTCGGGGACATCCATCCCGCCGAAGCGGGCCTTCCAGTTGTAGATCGAAGCATCGCTGACGCCGTGCTTCCGACACAGATCGGCGACCGACACCCCGGCCTCATGCTCCTTCAAAATTCCGATGATCTGCTCTTCAGAGAAGCGGCTGCGCTTCATGGCCTGGTCCTCTCGATGGGCCAGAACGAACTTCAAACCGGATTAGATCACAGGGGCAAGGTCAGCGCGCCGGATGGAGGAACGTATATTCCAGGC
>NZ_RZRY01000884.1:0-2210 GCF_003998035.1 Mesorhizobium sp. M2A.F.Ca.ET.039.01.1.1
GTTCCTGATGTGGCTCGGCGAGCAGATCACCGCGCGCGGCATCGGCAACGGCATTTCGCTGATCATCTTCTCCGGCATCGTCGCCGGCCTGCCGCGGGCGATCTCCGGCACGCTGGAGCTCGGCCCCACTGGCGCGCTGTCGACCGGCCTCATCCTCGCGATCATCGTGCTGGCCATCATCGTCATCGCGCTCATCGTCTTCTTCGAGCGCGCGCAGCGCCGCCTGCTCATCCAGTATCCGAAGCGCCAGGTCGGCAACCGCATGTTCCAGGGCGACACCTCGCATCTGCCGCTGAAGCTCAACACCTCGGGCGTCATCCCGCCGATCTTCGCGTCCTCGCTGCTGCTTTTGCCGGCAACCGTCGCGGGCTTCTCGCAGGCGACCAACCTGCCGGCCTGGGCAAGCACGATCCTCGCCTCGCTCGGCCACGGCCAGCCGCTCTACATGATCTTCTATGCGGGCATGATCGTCTTCTTCGCCTTCTTCTACACGGCGATCGTTTTCAATCCGAAGGACACGGCCGACCAGCTCAAGAAGCATTCCGGCTTCATCCCGGGTTATCGTCCAGGCGAACGCACCGCCGAATATATCGACTATGTTCTGACGCGTATCACCGTTATCGGCGCCATCTACCTGGTGCTGGTCTGTCTGCTGCCGGAATTCCTGATTTCGGCGACTGGCGTACCTTTCTACCTCGGTGGCACATCGCTTCTGATCGTGGTCAGTGTCACGCTCGACACGGTGGCGCAGATTCAGGGTCACCTGATCGCGCACCAGTATGAGGGCCTGATCAAGAAGTCGAAGTTGCGCGGGGGGAAGAGGAGCAGATGAGGCTGATATTGCTTGGGCCGCCGGGGGCGGGCAAGGGGACGCAAGCACAAAGACTGGTAGAACAACACGGCATCCCACAGCTCTCGACGGGGGACATGCTGCGTGCTGCCGTTCAGGCCGGAACCGAGGTCGGCAAGCGTGCCAAGGCGGTGATGGATGCCGGCGAGCTGGTCTCCGACGCGATCGTCAACGCCATCGTCGCCGAGCGCATCGATCAGCCGGACTGCGCCAGGGGTTTCATTCTCGACGGCTATCCGCGCACGCTGGTCCAGGCGGATGCGGTCGACGCCATGCTTGCCGAACGCGGCATCGCGCTCGACACCGTCATCGAGCTTGTCGTCGACGACAAGGCGCTGGTCGGACGAATCGTCAAGCGCGCCGAGGATGCCAAGGTCGCCGGCCAGCCTGTTCGTAAGGACGACAACCCGGCGGTGTTCGAGGAACGCCTGCGCGAATATTACAAGAAGACGGCGCCGCTGACCGGCTACTACTACGCCAAAGGCAAGCTCAAGACCGTCGATGGCATGGCCAGTATCGATGCCGTGACCGACGAGATCGGCAAGGTGCTCGCGGCCGCGGCGAAGTGAGCCGGACCGGCAATTGAAGATTGCGCTTGGCGACAATTGAAGATTGCGCTTGACTGAAGTGGGTCGTTGGGGTATGGCGGCCCGTCTTCCTATCAGGCATGGACTTTGCTTGCCCTTGCGGGCAAGGCGTCCGCTTTGAACCAGGAAACTCCCGCAAGGGCCGGCCTCCACCGGACGCGGGGTAACTTGAACGCCGGCTCGTCCGGCCTACATGGAGAAAGAGAAGAAAATGGCTCGTATAGCCGGCGTCAACATTCCGACCAACAAGCGCGTCGTCATTGCGCTTCAGTACATTCACGGCATCGGCAAGAAGTTTGCCCAGGAGATCGTCGACAAGGTCGGCATCCCGGCGGACCGCCGCGTCAACCAGCTGACCGACGCGGAAGTGCTGCAGATTCGCGAGACGATCGACCGCGACTACCAGGTCGAAGGCGACCTGCGCCGCGAAGTCTCGATGAACATCAAGCGGCTCATGGACCTCGGCTGCTACCGCGGCCTGCGTCACCGCCGCTCGCTGCCGGTCCGCGGCCAGCGCACGCACACCAATGCGCGCACCCGCAAGGGCCCGGCCAAGGCGATCGCCGGCAAGAAGAAGTAATTGGGCGAATAGCGAGTAGTCATTAGCGAGTAGGACTCTATTCGCTACTCACTATTCCCTACTCGCTTCTCAAGGTGGAGCCGCTGGCATTACGGCGGTGTAGAGATCAACTGAAAGGACTACCATGGCCAAGGAAGCCGCTCGTGTTCGCCGTCGCGAACGCAAGAACATCTCGTCGGGCGTTGCCCACGTC
>NZ_RZRY01000885.1:0-2205 GCF_003998035.1 Mesorhizobium sp. M2A.F.Ca.ET.039.01.1.1
GTCCTGGGATACAAGGACCGACTGGATAAAGGCCGATGCCTCGCTGTTTGCCGACGTCATCAAGGCAAAGGCAGCCGCCTACGCCAAGGAAAAGGGCATCGAGCCCCGCGTTGCAACGAACTGACATCAACCCGCACAGACAGGATCGACCCATGACCGTTGCAGCAACAAGCTTCCTCGAGGTCCAGAATATGGAAGCGCTCTACGGTCAGGCGATCCTTGCTGTGCGCGACGTGTCGCTCAAGGTCGAGCACGGGAAGATCGTTGCCCTGCTCGGCGCCAATGGCGCAGGCAAGACCACAACGCTGAAGGCGGTTTCCAATCTGCTTGGACCGGAGCGCGGCAAGGTCAGCCGCGGCAGCATCCTCTGGCAAGGCGAGCCGGTCAGCGGCCTCTCGGCGTCCCGGCTCGTCGCCAGAGGCGTCGTGCAGGTGCTGGAAGGCCGTCATTGCTTTGCGCAACTGACGGTCGAAGAAAACATCCTCTCCGGCGGGTTCGTCCGTAAGCCAAGCAGGGCAGACCTGCAGCGCGACGTCGAACGGATCTACACGTGGTTTCCTCGCCTCAAGGAGAAGCGCAAGGTCAAGGCCGGCCTGACTTCCGGGGGCGAACAGCAGATGGTGGCCATCGGCCGCGCGTTGATGACCAAGCCGAGCCTTGTGCTGCTGGATGAGCCTTCAATGGGCCTCGCGCCGATCATCGTGCAGGAAATCTTCGAGATCATCCGCGTTCTGAACAGTGAGCAGGGCGTCAGCTTCCTGCTGGCCGAGCAGAACGCCAATCTGGCGCTTCGCTATGCCGATTACGGCTACATCCTCGAAAACGGCCGCGTTGTCCTGTCGGGAACGGCAGAGGAACTGCGAGCCCGTGAAGATGTCCAGGACTTTTACCTGGGCGGTGCCGACCTCGCCAAACCACACTGACCGCCTCGCCCGTGCCGGGTGGGACGGCCAAC
The DNA here is from genome assembly GCF_003998035.1 of Mesorhizobium sp. M2A.F.Ca.ET.039.01.1.1. Classification (NCBI taxonomy): domain Bacteria; kingdom Pseudomonadati; phylum Pseudomonadota; class Alphaproteobacteria; order Hyphomicrobiales; family Phyllobacteriaceae; genus Mesorhizobium; species Mesorhizobium sp. M2A.F.Ca.ET.039.01.1.1. The sequence goes on from NZ_RZRY01000885.1 coordinate 956, forward strand.
TTCAGGACAACGCAAAATGACACAGATCGACAGCGCCTGGGGCGCAGGCCCCAGCGCTCGCTATGAGACACTGGCCGAACGTTTCCGGCCGATCTTTGCACAGATCGCTGCCGGCGCGGTCGAGCGCGAGCTTGGCCGCGAACTTCCGGCAGAAGAGATTGCTAGGTTGAAGCAGGCGGGCCTCGGCGCGCTGCGCATACCCGAAGCCGAAGGTGGTTTTGGCGCGACGCTGCCCGAACTCGCCAATATTCTGATCGAACTGTCGGCGGCGGATTCCAACATCACCCAGGCGCTGCGCGGTCATTTTGGATTTGTCGAGGATGTCGTCAACAAGACCGCCGGCGAGAGCCGCAAGCGCTGGGTGGAGCGGATTGCCCGCGGCGAGATCGCTGGCAATGCCTGGACCGAGATCGGCGATGCCAAACAGGATGTCTTCTCGACTCGCATCTCGAACAAGGGTGATAGGCTGGTACTCAACGGCACCAAATACTACACCACCGGCTCGCTGTTCGCCGACTGGATCGATGTCGGCGCGACGGGGCTCGACGGCAAAGGCATCGTGTTGCAGGTGCGCCGCGACGATCCGGGCGTCGATGTCATCGATGACTGGGACGGTTTCGGCCAGACGCTCACGGCCAGCGGCACCACGATCTTCACCGATGCCGCGGTCGACCCGGACGATGTCGTCGTCGACGATGACAAGTTCCGCTATGGTGCCGCCTTCTACCAGCTGGTGCATCTTGCCACCCTTGCCGGCATCGGCCGGGCGATAGCCAACGAGACGGCCGCTGCCGTTGCCGCGCGCAATCGCTCGTACTCCAATGGCGCCGCCCCACGCTCGAGCCAGGATCCGCAGGTACTTCAGGTCGTTGGCCGCATTCGCAGTAACGCCTATGCGGCTGGCGCCATTGTTTTGCAGGTCGCGCAAGCGATCGAACGCGCTTATCAGGCACACTTTGCCGGCGATGCCGATTCCGAGGAGAAGGCCAACGCCATCGCCGAACTCGAGACATCGCAGGCGGTGACGGTCGTCACGGATCTGGTCCTTCAAGCGTCGACGATTATCTTCGATGCGCTGGGCGCATCCTCGACCAGAAAGCCGATCGGCTTCGATCGCCATTGGCGCAATGCCCGTACCCTATCTTCGCACAACCCACGCATCTACAAGGATCGCATCGTCGGCGACTACGCGGTTAATGGCACGCCACCACCCTATCAGTGGCGGATCGGGCGCAGCCCGTCGTAAGACC
>NZ_RZRY01000886.1:0-2198 GCF_003998035.1 Mesorhizobium sp. M2A.F.Ca.ET.039.01.1.1
ATAGAGGAACACGTATCCGATATAGGCGTCGGGATCGGATCGCGATCCGGCGAGCCAGTCCAGATAAGATTTTCGCGCCGCGGGCGAAATGCTCGAGTAGGACGGCCAGTAGCCCATCGTTTGCCCCAGTGGATCGCCGTGAGCGCCCACGGTCAATCTCGGGTCGATCAGGCAGTTCTCCGGGTCGGTTAAACTACCCTGCCTCGGCAGGTGCTCGCCTACATAGATCATGCCGCCGGGAATGTCATGGCTTCCCACCGTTGCTGCTGTATTCGCAGGAATCCAATATGCCGACTGGCGCGGGGCGGGGCTCGCTCGCACTGCGGGTAGCCGGTCGAACCACCGCGGGTGGTCCGTCCGGGCCGTGTTGGGAACAAGAATAGGGCCGCGCTGCTGAATGGGATCCGAAAGCTGAGCATTATCCGATGCGGGCGAACCTTCGGTTGTTGGCGCTGCGGGGGCGACCTTGGTGTTCTCAATGCGTTGCCAACCCGCTTCTGCGGGAGCGGCTGAAGGATCGGGCACTGGTTTGGATGATCCAATGGCTCCGCGTTGTCTGATGAAGTCGTCGACAGCTCTATTATGTGCCGCGACAGAAGTCGCAATATCTGATGGCAATGCATGTTTCTGTTCGACCGGTTGTCTTCCAACTACAGTATCGGCTGGAACGCTTGGATCGTTCCGAACCAAGAGGTGCCTGTTGCTTCTGGCCGATTGGTCGAGACCGCTATCAAGTTGGCTGCTTTCGGAACCCAACGGCTGCGTCTGATCCGTTGGGGCCGTACGGGGAATGAGAACAGGACCGCGTTGTCGAATGGATTCCGTTATCTGAGCATTGTGCGATGCGAGCGATCCCTCGTTTGTAGTCGTTGCCGGAATGACCTTGGTGGTTTCAATGCTTTGCCAACCCGTTTTTGCGGGAACGGACGGCTGCCCGGCTGAAGGATTGGCCCTTGATTTGGGCAGTCGGATCGCTCGCCTCTGACGGATGAAATCGTGGACGGCGGCGTTGTGTGCCGCGAGAGAAGCCGCAATATCCGCAGGCAGGACCGGCTTTTGCTCGACTGGCTGTCTTCCAGCAGCATTGTTGGCTGGAACCATGCGAACGGTCGGGACATGGAGGCGATGCCTATCGGTTCTGACCGACCGGTTGGGAATGCGTTCAGGTTCGCTGGGCTTGCTTTCGGATGCCGTTGGAACCGACTCCGCGGCTGAATTTCTTCGGCGTCTCCGCAGGAAGAAGAACGCGGCTGCGATCCCTAGCAGGCCCAAATAGATCAAACGCGGCGTTGGGGTGGTTGGCCCCTCTCTGACCTTGTTCGGCTCCGGCGCCAAACGATCGGATTTGGTGGAGGCCGCGGTGTGCGCCGGCAAAGGCGGCGCCTGGTGAACATCGCCACCAGCTTGCCCGGCTTCCCCGTTACTTGTCTGTGGCGTTGTCTTCGTCGGAACACCAGGCTGCTCCCACGGCGACGGGTGCACATCCGTGGCTATGGGCGCCAACGGGTCACGCGTCGCCTGCGGCTGCGGAAAAAGCGCCGCTGACGTCGCTTGGTCCAAAGTACCAGTCTGAGGAAGATTGCTCGCCTTCTGGAAAGCCTTGAGCGCACTGATGGACCGACGTCCCCAAATTCCGTCCGCGGTCCCGAGATCGTAGCCATGGTCGGCAAGCGCTTGTTGAATCTGCCGAGCGGAATGTTGAGATTCCTGTGAAATTGCGGGGTCTGTGACGCTCAGTGCTGTCGCCAAGGCGACCACCACAGTCCAAGAAAATGGCAACCTCATCCCTTTTGCCCCACCGTCCCAGTTTAAGCATAGCTGGGATAAGTTCTTTTGAGAACTCGCGCTATTACATTTCCTCCGAATGAGGGCGGACGCTCAACAGCAGAAACTGCCGATCTCCTTTGATTGCACTCTTCCCCCTCGAACTCGTGCTTGTTCAGCCCGAGCAGAATCTCCATTCACAATAGCCGATCTGCGATCACAACGATGAGCCCTAAGGCCGGGGCCCAACGAGGCCGGGCTGAATTTCGACCCATGTCCGAAATATGCCGCAAATTTCGGACAATGCGCCACCTGTCGGCCTGCCCACTACTTATCGCCGATCGATCTATTGATCAGGTACAAGCAGTCGCAGCGGTCGTTCCGTCGTCAGCGTCCAGCTATTCGTCGGCCTCGACTTCAACGGCCTCTTGGAG
>NZ_RZRY01000887.1:0-2196 GCF_003998035.1 Mesorhizobium sp. M2A.F.Ca.ET.039.01.1.1
GCCTCGGCCTGCGCCACCTCGATTTTGGCATCGGCATCTTCCAGCGTCGCCACCGCCGCGCCGGTCTCGACGCGGTCGCCGCGCCTCACCGTCACCGTCGCCACCTGGGCCACTTCGATCGGCGCCATCAGCACATATTCGCCTTCGACATAGCCGACGGCGAGGGGTGCCGCCGGCGCGCAGGCGCCGAACAGTTGGGCCGCGAGCGGCAACGAACAGAGAAAGCTCATGATTTGCCCTTCTTGCCGGCGGGCGCATCGCGCGCCGCTAGCATTGCCCTGAGATTGCCGGTCGTGACCGCCACCACCTTGGCGGCCTCTTTCTCGCCGATCTCGCGCCAGCCCATCCGGCGCATCACCGCTTCGCGGCCGATGCGGAAATAGATGACTTGGCCGATCATGGTGAAAACGGTGAGCCGGGTTGCCTCGCTCTCGGCCGGTTCGCCGGTCGCCTGCTCCCAGATCTGGCACAGCCGCCGGTGCGTCGGCTCGAAGACGCCGGCATAGATGCGGTCGAGCGCGGCGGTCGGATGCGAGAGCTCGCGAAGTACGAATTGTACGATCTCGCCCGCTTGCGGACTGACGATGACGAAGCCCACCATCCGCTCCAGCGCCGCAAAGAGCTGTGCCCTGGCGGCTTCCGGGTTTGCCGGGGCGGTCCCCTGGGCGCCGCCCAGCGCCTGGCCGGCGATGCCCTGGATGGTTTCCACGATGAAGTCGGCGGCGGCGGCGCGCAGGCCTTCCTTGCCGCCGAAATGATAGGCGATCGAGCCGATATTGGCCTTGGCTTCCGCCGCGATTTGGCGCGTCGACGTGCCGTCGAACCCCTGCCGCCCGAACAGCTTGAGCGCCGCGTGCACCAGCGCCGCGCGTGTTTGGTCGGCGGTGGTGGCTTCGCGCTGCTGCCTTTTCGCAATTGATTGCCTGTCCATACCTCAATGTTTAATCAATCGATTGATTAAAGTCAAATTTGACCTCTGAACCGGCTTGCCTTCACTGCCCCCACAGGCTTTAGTGCGCGGCCATGGGCAAGGAAGTCGAGCGTAAATTCCTGGTCTCCAGTTCCGCCTGGCGAGACGAGGTCGAGGCGGAGATCCGCATTCGCCAGTTCTATGTCGCCGCCCAGCCCGGCCGCACCGTGCGCGTGCGCATCTCGGACGGGCGCTCCGCCAAGCTGACGTTGAAGTTCGGCGTCAGGGCGCGCGAACGCGACGAATTCGAATATTCGATCCCGCTTGCCGAGGCCGAGGAATTGATGGCCTTTGCCATCGGACGTGTCATCGAGAAGACACGCCACCATGTTAGACACCGTGGCTATCTCTATGAAGTCGATGTTTTCGGCGGCAAGCTCGCGGGGTTGGTGATCGCGGAGCTGGAGACGCCGGAGGACGTATCTGACGAAATGCTGCCCGACTGGCTCGGTCGCGAGGTCACCGGCGAGTCGAGGTTCTACAACGCGTCGCTGGCCCTCGGGGGGATACCGGAGATCGCCGCATGAGCTTCCGCATCGATCCGCGCTTGCCGCTGACCGGCGAGGTCAGGCGCATATTGGCCGACGAGATCGGCAGGGCCATCAGCCATCTCGAGACGGCGCGCGAGAAGCCGGAGCAGGGCCTGCACAAATGCCGCAAGCGGCTGAAGAGCGTGCGCGCCTTGCTGCGCATGGTTCGTTCCGGGGACGAACCGTTCTGCCGGACCGAGAATGAATGCTACAAGCAGGTCTCGGCGCTGCTCGCCGGCCCGCGCGAGGCGACGGCGCTCATCGAGACCGTCGACCGCCTCGCCGATGCCTTTCCGGAACAATCCGCAGGCGGCGGTCTCGATCCCGTGCGCGAACGGCTGGTGCTGCGCCAGCACGAGCTTCATGCCGGCCCGGGCCTCGACGCCGCCATCAACGCGGCCGTGGCCGCCTGCCGGGAAGGCCTGGAGCGTATCGACAGGCTGGCGCTGCCCGACCTGCCGGAACAGGCGGCCGACATCCTGGCCGACGGCGCCCGCGCCACCTTGCGGCGGGCGGAGAAGGCGCGCGACAAGGCGGAGGCGCGCGGCGAGGACGAGGATTTTCACAACCTGCGCAAGGCGGCCAAGACGCACTCCATGCATCTGTCGCTGCTCGGCCGCCTGTGGCCGACGCCGATCAAGGCGCGCCGCAAGGCGGTCGACAAGCTCGGCGAGCAGCTCGGCGAACTGCACGACG
>NZ_RZRY01000888.1:0-2193 GCF_003998035.1 Mesorhizobium sp. M2A.F.Ca.ET.039.01.1.1
AGCCTGGTCAGCGCCTCGTCGGCGATCTTGCGGTCGACATGCGCGGCACCGGCGACGCTGGCGAAGTCGCGCACGCGGCGCAAGAGCCGGCCGGCGATGCGCGGCGTGCCGCGCGCGCGGCGCGCGATCTCGACCGCCCCGTCGTCGCCGAGTGGCATCGAGAGGATCCGGGCGCCGCGGCGCACGATCTGCTCCAGCTCCTCGACCGTGTAGAAATTGAGCCGCACCGGAATGCCGAACCGGTCGCGCAGCGGATTGGTCAAGAGCCCGAGCCGGGTTGTCGCCGCGACCAAGGTGAAACGGGCAAGGTCGATCTTGACCGAGCGCGCCGCCGGCCCCTCGCCGATGATCAGGTCGAGCTGAAAATCCTCCATCGCCGGATAGAGGATCTCCTCGACCGCCGGGTTGAGGCGGTGGATCTCGTCGATGAAGAGCACATCGCGCTCCTCCAGATTGGTGAGCAGCGCGGCAAGGTCGCCGGCCTTGGCGATGACCGGGCCGGAGGTCGAGCGGAAGTTGACGCCGAGCTCGCGCGCCATGATCTGCGCCAGCGTCGTCTTGCCGAGCCCCGGCGGGCCGACGAAAAGCACATGGTCGAGCGCCTCGCCGCGGCTCTTGGCAGCATCGACGAAGACCTTGAGATTGGCGCGCACCGCAGCCTGGCCGACGAACTCGTCGAGCGACTGCGGCCGCAGCGTCTGCTCGGCATCCTCGCCGCGCTTGTCGGGTGCAATGAGGCGGGGCGAAAGGCTCATGCCGCCTTCCTTGCATAGGACCGCTGGCGGGACAAGCGTCGCCTCATCGCGCCAGTTCCTTGAGCCCGAAACGGATCAACTTCGAGGCATCCGCTCCGTCGCCGGCCGACTTCAGCGCCGCCGCGACCGCGTTTGCCGCTATGTCGCGCGAATAGCCGAGATTGACGAGCGCCGAGACCGCATCCGTGATCGGCGCGGCCGCGACGCCTTCGCCGAGTTCCTGCTTGAGGCCGATCGTGCCGGTCGCCGCGCCAGCATAGGCCGGCGCCTTGGTGCGCAATTCGGTGACGATGCGCTCGGCCACCTTCTTGCCCACGCCGGGCGCGCGGGAAACCATGGCGATGTCGCGCAGCGCGATGGCGTTGGCGAGGTCGGCCGGCGCCAGCGTCGACAGCACCGCCAACGCCACCTTGGCGCCGACGCCCTGCACATTGTTCATCAAAAGCCGGAACCACTCGCGCTCCAGCCCCGTCTGGAAGCCGTAGAGCCGGATCATGTCCTCGCGCACATAGGTCTCGATGAAAAGCACCACCGCCTCGCCGGGCGACGGCAGTGATGCCAGCGTGCGCGCCGAGCAATGGGCGACATAGCCGACGCCATGCACGTCGATGACGCAGCTATCTTCGTCGATCTCGTCCAGCATGCCTTTCAGCTTGCCGATCATGATTTTCCCCTCACCCCGAAACCGCCATCCGATAGGCGACACTCGGACGATGATGCGCATGGCAGATGGCGATGGCCAGGGCGTCGGCAGCATCATCCGTGTCGAAGACCGCCTTCGGCATCAGCACCTTGACCATCATATGGATCTGCTTCTTCTCGCCATGGCCGACGCCGATCACCGCCTTCTTGACCGCATTGGGCGCGTATTCGGCGACGACCAGCCCGGCGCGCGCCGGCACCAGCATGGCGATGCCGCGCGCCTGGCCGAGCTTCAGGGTCGCCGTCGCGTCCTTGTTGACGAAGGTCTGTTCGACCGCGGCCTCATGCGGCATGGCCTGATGCAGCACCTCGGCCAGCCCGTCATGCAATTGGCAGAGCCGCGTCGCGAGCGGCGCCTTGTCATCCGAGCGCACGGTGCCGGACGCGACGAAGCGCAGCGAATTGCCGAGGCTATCGATGATGCCCCATCCGGTGCGCCTCAGGCCCGGATCGATGCCGATGATGCGAATCGCTTCCCCCATGCGCCAAGTTTAACCTCGGCGGCAAGCGATGCCAGCGAAATGTGAACAAACCGGAAACGGTCGCGATCCCAAGATCGCGCCTGACCGGTGTCGCAGGCCGTAGGGGATTTGGCCGGTCGGCTCTGTTGGCGTTGGCAGGCGGAATTGCGTTGGAGATTGGCCGAAACGCCCTTTGCGATCGTCATTCCAGGGCGGAGCAGGAGCGAAGCTCCGTCGCGAAGACCCTGGAATCCATGCCGTTACCTTCGCCAAGG
>NZ_RZRY01000889.1:0-2192 GCF_003998035.1 Mesorhizobium sp. M2A.F.Ca.ET.039.01.1.1
GTCTTGATGCCGGCGGTGACGAATTCGACGGTCTCGCGCGGCGCGGGATAGCGGTAGGAATGCTGCAGCATGGCGCGCACATTGCCGAGAAAGTCGATCAGCACCAGCTCGGCGCTGCGGCGACCGATCTTGAGGCCGATGAAAAAAGCGCCTTCCGTATTGAGCGCCATCGGAATCGAAGGTTGGCCGATCTTGCCGCGCAGCGGCGCCTGGCGCACCAGCAGCTTGTCTTCCTCGAGCTCGCGCATGATCACCGACACCGTCTGCGCCGACAGCCCGGTCATGCGCGCGATATCGGATTTGGCCAGGCTGCCGTGCTGGCGCACCAGGGACAGCACCAACCGTTCATTGTGGTCGCGCATGCCGCTTTGGTTGGTGCCGCGATGCAGCCGACTCTCCAAAGCCTCGGGCGAACCGTGCCTCGCAATGCCGGTCTCCACCCTGTTCCTCCCGTTTGTTTCCCCGCGATGCTTTTCGTTCAGAATGAGTGAACGACGCAAGAGTGTCAATAATAAATAAGAGTGATTTAATTATTGACAGCCGTTCTGTCCTGGTGTTTTTTGAGATGTGTCCACGCTGGGAGAAAAGGTGGATGCGCTTGGGACGCCGGGTGGCCGGTGTCCGCAACAGTTCCATTGGGAGGAAATCGTGACCAAGAAATCACTGCTGAAGTCTACCGTGTTTGCGGCCGCAGGCTTGGGCCTGATGGCGTTCGCTTCGTCGGCATCGGCCGCCGGCGTCGGCGCCTGCCTGATCACCAAGACCGACACCAACCCCTTCTTTGTCAAGATGAAGGAGGGCGCGACCGCCAAGGCCAAGGAGCTTGGCGTCGACCTCAAGACCTATGCCGGCAAGATCGACGGCGACAGCGAAAGCCAGGTGGCGGCGATCGAAAGCTGCATCGCTGACGGCGCGAAGGGTATCCTGATTACCGCGTCCGACACCAAGGGCATCGTGCCGACGGTGAAGAAGGCGCGTGACGCCGGGCTGCTGGTCATCGCGCTCGACACGCCGCTCGATCCGATCGATGCCGCCGACGCCACCTTCGCCACCGACAACCTCGAAGCCGGCAAGCTGATCGGCGCCTGGGCCGCCGCCACGCTTGGCGACAAGGCCAAGGACGCCAAGATCGGCTTCCTCGACCTCACCCCCTCGCAGCCGACCGTCGACGTTCTGCGCGACCAGGGCTTCATGATGGGCTACGGCATCGACGTGAAGGATGCCAACAAGATCGGCGACGAGGACGATCCGCGCATCGTCGGCCATGACGTCACCAACGGCAACGAGGAAGGCGGCCGCAAGGCGATGGAGAACCTTCTTCAGAAGGACAACACCATCAACGTCATCCACACCATCAACGAGCCCGCCGCCGTGGGTGCCTATCAGGCGCTCAAGGCCGTCGGTCTCGAAAAGCAGGTGCTGATCGTCTCGGTCGACGGCGGTTGCCCAGGCGTGAAGTCGGTCACCGAAGGCGTGATCGGCGCCACCTCGCAGCAATATCCGCTGCAGATGGCCGCGCTCGGCATCGAGGCCATCGCCAATTACGCCAAGGACGGCACCAAGCCGAAGCCGACCGAAGGTAAGAACTTCTTCGACACCGGCGTCAACCTCGTGACCGACAAGCCGGCCAACGGCGTGAAGTCCATCGACACCAAGGAAGGCCTCGCCAAGTGCTGGGGCTGATGCCCGCCTGAGCGCACAAACCTCGCGGCTGGGGACTTGATCCCCGGCCGCATCGGGTGGACGATGCATTTTCGTAAGCGCTGATAAGCCCGGCGACAGACCGGAATGCGTAAACGCGGCACGGAGCCAACGAAGTTCCGTGAGACGGGAGGAGATATGTCCCAAATCCAGGAATTCGAGAAGGTTCTCTCGGGCAGCGATACCAACGTCGCCGCCTTCGAGGAGCACGGCAAATCGTTTGTGAAGCGCGCCCAGCATTTCCTGCATTCCACGCCGGCGGCGGTGCCGCTGATCGTGCTGGTGCTGTCGATCATCATCTTCGGTGTCGCCATCGGCGGCCGCTTCTTTTCGTCCTACACGTTGACGCTGATCCTGCAGCAGATCGCCATCGTCGGCATCCTGGGCGCCGCCCAGACGCTGGTCATCCTGACCGCCGGCATCGACCTTTCGATCGGCGTGATCATGGTGATCTCGGCCGTGATCATGGGAAATTGCGCCATCACCTACGG
>NZ_RZRY01000088.1:0-14418 GCF_003998035.1 Mesorhizobium sp. M2A.F.Ca.ET.039.01.1.1
GTGCGGTCCTTGGGCAAAAGCGTGATGTCGTTCGCCGCGGATAGGAAGGCGGACATGTCGAAGGCGTAAGAGGTGAAGCGGATGACCGAGAGGTCGCCGGTGACCGATTTGCGGTTGATGACGCCGTCATTCATCATCAGCACCTTCTCGTCGCCTTTTTCGACGATGCTGCCGGTCTTGGCATAATAGGTGAGGCTGGCGCCTTCCTCGCGTGAATCGGCGACGAAGATACCGCCGAGCCGGTTGCCGGGAAGCCGCTCGCCGACCTGCAGGTAAAGGCCCTCGTCGATCTTGCGGAACGTGCCTTCCTGGATGATCAGCGACACGAGGTCGGCGCGCGAAGCCGCCACCAGCTGGCGGTTCTTCTGCCTGGCATAGGGGTCGATGGCGTTGTCGACGATGAAGGAAAAGGCGCAAGCCGCGATTGCGAGCAGCAGGACGGGCCGCGCGATGGTCCAGCGCGAGGCGCCCGCGGCGCTGAGCACGGCGAGCTCCGAATCGGTGTTCATGGCGCTCAGCGTCTGCGCCACCGCCACCACCAGGGCGAACGGCACCACGATCGGGATGATCGAGGGAATGATCAGTGCCGCGACCTCGAAAAAGGTCAGCGCCGACTGGCCGTTGTCGGTGACGAGGTCAATCTTGGCCAGCACCTGCGTCGTCCACACGATCGCCAGCGTCCAGACCAGCGCGGCGAGGAACATCGTCAGCGCGCGGCGCATGATGTAGCGTTCAACGACCTTCATGAAGGCTTTTCTCGATTTTGCCGAACGGCATCATGCCCGCCGACAAGGTAGTGATCCGGCGTCGCCCGCACAACTGCGTCATAGGCGGCTCGCTCCGGTTTGTCGCCCCACGCCACATGCCCCGGCGCGGCGGAGTCTCCGCGCCAATGGATAAGAAATGCAAAACATCGATGGTTAACAGCAGGTTGCGGCAGCAATCTAAGGTCGTGCCGAGGCGAATCCTTTGTCTATGGTGGCGCTGATATAGGCAGCGATTTCGGCCAAAGTCTTGCCAAATGGCTGAAAACGACCAAATGTCGCGCACGCTTGCCAAACCGTTTGCTCGCTGAAAATTACCTTTGCCGGCACCTTGCGGCCATCCCCGAAAGCAGGACCTGATGACGTTGAGACCATCCATTTCTTTCGCCAAATTCGCCGTGCCGAAAAAGGGCAGCGTCTTCGTGTTCGCGGGCGACGGCGGCGGGCTCGGCGAGGCGGCGAAGGCCTGCGATCCCGCCGGTGCGCTGGCTCGCGCGTTTCCGGTCGCCGATTTCTCCGGCAAGTTCGCGAGCTCCGCCGAGGTGCTGGCGCCGGAAGGAACGTCCGTCGACCGGCTGGTGGCGATCGGCGCCGGCAAGCTGTCGGCTCTCGACGACAATGCCTGGCTGAAGCTCGGCGGCGCTGTCGCCGCTTCGCTGCGCAAGGCGACCGAGGTGGCTGTCATTCTCGATCTGCCGGAACTGCAGGCCGATGGCCACCAGGCGGGGAGCCTCGCCGCCGGCATCCTGCTGCGCAGCTACGCCTTCGACAAGTACAAGACCAGGAAGGACAAGGACGAAGGCCAATCCGACGCGAAGGCGGCGAAGCCCGCCAAGGTCACGATCCACTGCGCCGATCCGGCTGCCGCGAAGAAGGCCTTTGCCGGCGAGGAAGCGGTGGTCGACGGCGTGCTGCTGGCGCGCGACCTCGTCAACGAGCCGGCCAATGCGCTGGGGCCTGTCGACTTCGCCGAGCGCGTCAAGGCGCTGGAGGCCCTCGGCGTCGATGTCGAGATCCTCACCGAAAAGGAGATGAAGAAGCTCGGCATGGGCTCGCTGCTCGGCGTGGCGCAAGGCTCGCCGCGCGGCGCCCGCCTGGTGGTGATGCGCTGGAGCGGCGGCAAGGCCAAGGACGCGCCGCTGGCATTCATCGGCAAGGGCGTCACCTTCGACACCGGCGGCAATTCGATGAAGCCGGCCTCCGGCATGGAGGACATGAAGGGCGACATGGGCGGTGCGGCCGCCGTCACCGGGCTGATCCATGCGCTCGCCGCGCGCAAGGCCAAGACCAATGTGGTCGGCGTCATCGGCCTTGTCGAGAACGCCGTCGACGGCCATGCCCAGCGCCCCGGCGACATCGTCACCTCGATGTCGGGCCAGACGATCGAGGTGCTCAACACCGACGCCGAAGGCCGCCTCGTGCTGGCCGACGCGCTTTGGTACACCAACGACCGCTTCAAGCCGAAATTCATGATCAATCTGGCGACGCTGACCGGCGCCATCATGGTGGCGCTCGGGCAGCATTATGCCGGCCTGTTCTCCAACAACGACGAGTTGGCGGGCAGGCTCTTCGGCGCCGGCCAGTCGTCCCAAGAGCGGCTATGGCGCATGCCGCTCGGCCCCGAATACGACAAGCTGATCGATTCCAAGAATGCCGACATGAAGAACATCGGCGGCCGCTATGGCGGCGCCATCATCGCGGCGCAGTTCCTGCAGCGCTTCGTCAAGGACACGCCCTGGGCGCATCTCGACATCGCCGGCACCGCGATGGGCGCGCCGTCGAGCGAGATCAACCAGTCCTGGGGCTCGGGCTTCGGCGTCAGGCTGCTCGATAGGCTGGTGCGCGATCACTACGAAGGGTAGGGGATGGCCGACATCCTGTTCTACCATTTGACCGAATCGACGCTCGAGGAGGCGCTGCCCGGCCTGCTCGAGCGCAGCGTCGAGCGCGGCTGGCGCGCGGTGGTGCAGACCGGCACGGAAGAGCGGCGCGACGCGCTCGACCAGCATCTGTGGACTTTTCGCGACGATTCCTTCCTGGCGCACGCCACCGACCGCGAGGCCTATCCGGCCGAGCAGCCGATCCTGCTCACCACAAGCGAGGGCAACCAGAACGCCGCGCAGATCCGCTTCCTGGTCGACGGCGCCAGCCCGCCCGAGCTATCGGGCTACGAACGCGCCGTCTTCCTGTTCGATGGCCATGACGCGGCACAGCTCGAAGCCGCGCGCGGCCATTGGAAGACGATGAAGGAAGCCGGCCACGCCGTGACCTACTGGCAGCAGACGCCGGATCGGCGGTGGGAGCGGAAGGCTTAGTGCCGTCAGCGATCGCCGATCGTCACCTTGTTGATTTTCGTGCCGTGCGGAAGGTCTTTTACTTGTCGGTGGATTTGGCCGGTTATGTGCACCTTCACCACGAAGAAGGTCTTGTTGATTTGCGCGGCGGACATTTCGCCACCGAGTACGGGTGGCGTGTCGAAGTCGTAACATTCGCCGTCCGCCAAGACCAATCCCTTCTTTCGTGCCGCCGCGGCTAAGTCAGCCAGCAACAGCTCGTCGCGACGATCATGATCGTTGAACTGGGTTGTAAGCTCCGGCCACGTTTCCGACACTTGGGTCAATCGGCCTCCGATCATGTCCAGCAATTTGACGGAACCATCGGGAGCTCGGAAGAAAATGTCGCCGAATGCGGAGACTGCGGCGGGTTCCAGGCCATCAAGCCCAATCCACTTCCAGCCGTCCAGCGCTTCCCAGACATCCTTCTTTGACGGCTCGATAAACAGATACTGGAGACCGTCCGGCCATGGGCTTCTGACCACGTCCGCATTTGGCTTCGAAACAGAATTCCCAAAGACAGAAGAAATAAAGCGAGAAAAAGAATTAGCCATACCTCACCCCCCTGCAACATCACACACTTATCGCAGAATGATCGGCGAGCAAACGTGGCCGCTCAGGCGCCGTCATGGTCGTCGCCTCGAACCGCTTTTTGCGCTAGATAGAGCCAAGCTCAAGCGGCGAGGGGGGAATGCGGATCAAGGTCGTCGGAACCGGCAGGGCGGTACCGGCTGAGCGGGTGACAACGCGCGCGCTGGAAGCGAAATTGAGCCTCAGCGAGGGCGCACTGGAAACCGCCACCGGCGTCGTCGAGCGCTATGTCTGCAATGCCGAATCGCAGATCGATCTTGCCTGCGTCGCCGCGACAGTTGCGCTAGCCGATGCCGGCGTAAAGCCCGGCGCTGTCGATCTCATCATCGGCGGCTGCGGCGTGCCTTACCAGCCGCTGCCGGCGACCGCGCCTTTGGTCATGCAGCGCCTCGGGCTGGCGGACGGCTCGGCCGCCGCCTTCGACGTTAACAGCACCTGTCTTGGCTTCCTCACCGCCTTTGAGACTGCCGGTCGCATGATCGAAGCGGGGCAATGCGAGACGGCCTTGGTGTTCTCGTCCGAAGTCGCCTCGCGCGCGCTGCCGTGGCAGGATGCGCCGGAGATCGCCGCGCTCTTCGGCGACGGCGCTGCGGCGGCGGTCCTGCGCAAGGCCGGGCCGGGCGAGGGCAAGGTGGCGGCGAGCCTGATGCGCACTTATCCTTCCGGCTGGGAAGCCTGCGGCATCGGTTCGGGCGGCACACGCTTCGATTTCCGCAAGGAGCAGGAAGCGTTTGCGGCGCACAGCCTGTTCCACATGGACGGCAAGGAACTGTTCAGGCTCACCGCGCGCCATTTCAACGGGTTCGTCGACGCTCTGCTGGAGCGCGCCGGCTGGCGTCGCGACGATGTAGATCTCGTCGTGCCGCATCAGGCAAGCCCCTTCGCGCTTGCGCATATAGCGCGCCAGACCGGCTTTGCGCCGCAAAAGCTTGTCGACATCTCTGCCCGCTTCGGCAACCAGATCGCCGCCTCCATGCCCTTCGCGCTCGACGTCGCGCGCCGCGAGGGGCGGGTGGCAGCGGGCATGAAGCTGCTCTTCCTCGGTACTTCCGCCGGCGTCTCCTTCGGCGGCATGGCGCTGGAGGTCTGAGCGATGGCCGTCCTCGTCACCGGCGCCAGCGGCTTCCTGGGCTCCCATGTGCTCGAGCGGCTGGCCGCTTCCGGCACGCTGGCGCTCGGGCTCGGCCGCGATGAAACGCGCTGCGCCGCGCTCGAAGCGGCCGGCCATCGCATCATCCGTCACGATTTGGCGCAGCCGCTCGATGCCGCCCTCGACCCCAGGCTGGGCAGGGTCGAGCGGATCATCCACTGCGCGGCGCTTTCCTCGCCCTTCGGACGCCTCGCGGATTTCGAGGCGGCCAATGTCACGGCAACGCGCAATCTTGTCGGATTCGCCAGACGGCAAGGCGTCAGCCGTTTCGTCCACATCTCCAGCCCGTCCGTCTGCTTCGCCTTCCGCGACCAGCTCGGTCTCACCGAGGATGCGGCCGTGCCGGAGCCGGTCAATCACTATGCCCGCACCAAGCGCGAGGCCGAAAAGATCGTGCTCGGCGAGCCCGATATCCATCCTATGGTGCTGCGGCCGCGCGGCGTCTACGGCAAGGGCGATCGGGCGTTGCTGCCGCGCCTGATCAAGGCGGCAAGGAGCCGGCCGCTGCCGCTGTTTCGCGACGGCCGGGCGGCCATCGACCTCACTTATGTCGACGATGTCGTCGATGCGGTGATGGCGGCGCTCGCCGCACCTGGCGAAGCCGAGGGTCGGATCTTCAACATCTCCGGCGGCGAGATGCTGCCGGTCCGCCGCATCGCCGACGCGGCCTGCATCCGCGCCGGCTTGCACGCGCGCTGGCGGCCGATGCCCCTCGCGCCGGCGATGCTGGCGGCGGGCTTGATGGAAGCGGTGGCGCTGCGGTTGCCCGGCCGGCCCGAGCCGCCGGTCACCCGCTATGGGCTCGGCCTCTTCGCCTATGCGCAAAGCCTGGATATTTCCAAGGCGAAACGGGTGCTCGGCTGGGCGCCGAAAATCTCGTTCGAACAAGGGCTCGATCGCACCTTTGCCGGCCGGGCCAGGCCATGAAGCTCGTCTTCGCCAACAGCGCCTGGGTCAACGCCGCCGAGCGGCTGATCCTGCGCGGCGGCACCTGGCAACGCGTCAGGCTGCGTGTCCGCTACGGGCTGTTCTTTCACCCCGCCGCCGGACCGGTGCTGGTCGACACCGGCTACACGCCGGAAGCGCTGAGCGGCGAGCGGCGCGGCCGGACGCTTCGGCTCTACGGCGCGCTGCTGAAACCTCAGCTCAATGCCGACGAGCAGGTTCTGTCGGTGCTGCGCCGTTTCGGCCTGTCGCCTGACGATATCCGCACAGTCATCGTCACCCATTTTCACGCCGACCACATTTCCGGCCTGTCGCTGTTCCGCAACGCGCGTTTCATCGCCAGCGACACCGCCTGGGCGCGGGTCAAGGCGCGCACGCCGGGCCAGAATTTGCACCATGGCGTCTTCACCGAATTGTTTCCCGCCGACTTCAAGTCGCGGCTCGACGGACTATCCGGCAAGCCGCGCATCGAGCCTCGCGGCGACATGCCGGGCGGCACGGATCTCTTCGGCGAGGGCAGCGTGATCGCTGTCGATCTTCCAGGCCACGCCGATGGCCAGTTCGGCCTGTTGTTCAATCGCCTCGAGCGACCGCTGCTCTATGCCGTCGACGTGCAATGGCTGCTCGCCGCTTTGATCGAGAACCGCACGCCCGGTTTCCCGGCCACCCTGATCGCCGAGGATGCGGCGGCGATCGAGCCGACCAGCGCCATGCTGCGCCGCTTCCTCAGCACGGGCGGCGAGGTGATGCTCTGCCATGATCCCGCGCCGACGCCTTATGACCTCGCGCCGGAGGTCTCATGAACGGGCTGGCGGAGGCGGCAGGGTCTTTCGCCCTGACACGCTGGGTGTCGCGCAAGAGCCGCGCGGATTTCGAGCGCTGGCAGGCAGGCGCCTTGCGCCGCTTCCTCGACCGCGACCTACCGCGCGCGCCCTTTTACGGCAAGGCGCCGGCCTGCCTCACCGACCTGCCGGTCACCGACAAGGCGCTGCTGATGGCGCGCTTCGATGAATTCAACATCCACGGCCTCACCGCCGCGCAAGCCTGGGCGACGCTGGCGCATGACGGCCGCGCCGGCGCGCTCACCGTCGGCGCCAGCGCAGGCACCTCCGGCAATCGCGGCCTGTTCGTGATTTCGGAAGCGGAGAAATACCGCTGGCTGGGAACGATCCTCGCCAAGGCGGCGCCCGACCTTGTCTGGCGCGGCATGCGCGTCGCCGTCATCCTGCCGCAGAACACTGGGCTTTACGACAGCGCCCGCACATCGCACCTGATCAAGCTTGCCTTCTTCGACCTAACGAAAGGGCCGGAAAGCTGGCGCGGTGAACTGGAGGCCTTCGACCCGACGGTCGTCATCGCGCCGCCAAAGATCCTGCGGCATTTTGCGGCCGAAGACTTCAGGCTCCGGCCCAAGCGCGTTTTTTCCGCCGCCGAGACGCTGGATCCGGTCGACCGTCCGGTTATCGAGAATTTCTTCCGGCTGCCGCTCGATCAGATCTATATGGCGACCGAAGGCCTGTTCGCGGTGACCTGCAGACAGCGCGGCCTGCATCTTGCCGAAGACTCCGTCTTCTTCGAATTCGAGCCGGCGGGCGAGGGGCTGGTGACGCCGCTGGTGACGGCCTTTCGCCGACGGACACAGATCATGGCCCGTTACAGGATGAACGACCTGTTGCGCTTGTCCAAAGAACCTTGTCGGTGTGGTTCGCCGCTGCGCTGCGTCGATGAGATCGTCGGCCGCATGGACGATGCTTTCCGATTCACGTCGCCGGACGGCCCGATCCTGGTCACGCCCGATGTGCTGCGCAATGCGGTGCTCAAAGCCGATCGCCGCATCGACGATTTCCGCCTCGTCCAGACCGGGCCGGAGAGCATCGAGTTCAGGCTTGCGCCGACGCTCCCGACCGATGCGGCGGTGGCCGCGCATCAGGCGGTTCGCGCGCTCCTGGAAATGCGAAAGGCCGCCGCCACCGTGACGCTCGTCCGCGCGCCCCTGCCGTTGGAAACAGGCCGCAAGCTGCGCCGCGTCGAATGCCGCCTGGAGCTGGCGCGATGACGGGCGCGGCGACGATGGAAAGGCCCGTGCAGCAGGCCGACCGCGTCGAGAACAAGCCGGCGAAGGTCGCGGCTTTCGTAAGCCTCTTCAACGAGGTGCCGGTGCGCGATCTCATCGCCAACCTCAAGACCAAGGTGGAGACCTTCGAAATTGCCGGCCGCGTTTTTCCGCTGACGCTGAACGACGCCGATGATGCGCCCAACTGCTATATCTGCTGCCCGACCAGCGCCTATATCGACTACGCGATCGACGAGACACGCAACTTCGCCGCCCACCCGCTGTTGCGGCGCGCGCTCAACGCGTTGATCAGGGCCTGCGCGCCCCTGGTCAGGGCAAGCGGCCTCGACCATCAGGCGCAGGTCAACAACTGGCTCTATTCGACCAATCCGATGCCGCTGCTCGACCGGCCGACAGTCGCGTCGCTGCGCTCGGCCTTGACCGCGCGTTTCCCCGATCGCGCCATCGTCATCCGTTCGTTGAACGACATCGCCGATCCGGCGACGATTGCCGTCTTGAAGGCCGAGGGGTTCCGCATGCTGGCGGCGCGTCAAATCTACATCTTCGCCGACCGCAGCGCCGCGCCCGCCATGACGCGCGACATGAAGCGCGATCGCGCCCGCCTGCGCGCGACACCGTTCGAGCGGGTCGGAAACGGCGATTTCAGCGAGGCTGACTATGCCCGCGCCGAGCAGCTCTACGATATGCTCTACCTCGACAAATACACGCCGCTCAATCCGCACTACACGGCCCGTTATATCGCCGAGATGCACCGGCGCGGCATCATCAGCCTGGCGGGATTGCGGCGGCCCGGCGGCGAGCTGGTCGCCGTCACCGGCTTGTTCGAAAACGGCCGCACGTTGACCCAGCCGATCGTCGGCTACGACACCAGCCTGCCGGTGGCCGACGGGCTTTACCGCATGATGATGGCGGTGGCGCAGGATCACGCCACGGCGCGCGGCCTGTTCTTCAACATGAGCGCGGGCGCCGCCGGTTTCAAACGCCGGCGCGGCGCGGTCGCGGCGATCGAATACAACGCCGTCTATGCCGGGCATCTCCCGCTTCGCCGGCGCATGGCGATCCGTCTCATGGAGACGGTGCTGGCGCTGATCGGCATTCCCCTGCTCAGGAGGTTCGAACTGTGAGTGAGGGCCGGCGGGAAGCCTATTGGCAGGCGGTGGCGCTGTCCGCCGATATCGGCAAGCGGCCGAAGCGTATTCTTTTCGACGGCGAGCCCCTGGTGCTGTTCCGCTCGACGCAAGGTGTCGCCGCGTTGTTCGACCGCTGCCCGCACCGGCTGGTCGAGCTGTCGACCGGCAAGGTGGTCGGCGGCGAGATCGAATGCCCTTATCACGGCTGGCGTTATGACGGCGAGGGACGCTGCACGGCGATCCCCGGCCATGTCGGCGCCATGCCGCATTACCGGGTCCGCCGCTACGCCGCGATCGAGCGCGACGGGGTGGTCTTCATCTCGTCCGGCACGCCCAAGGACGAGCCTTACCTGCATTGCATGCAAGGCAAGGATATCATCCTGCGGCGGGTGCGCTCGTCGACCCAGTCGACGGTGATCGATGCGGCGGAAAACATCCTCGACGCCACCCATACCCATTTCACCCATAAGGGCCTGCTGCGCGGCCTCACCTCGAAACGCCATCTGGTGCGGGTCGAGGTGACGGGCGGCGAGGGCTGGGTCGAGGCGAGCTACACCGGCGAGGAACGCCAGCAGGGCCTGATCAGTCGGCTGCTGGAAGGCGAGCGCGCCAAGACCATTGGCCGCTTCCGCCATCCCGGCATCGCCGAGCTTGAATATTGGGGCAAGGACGGGCTGGTTCTGGCCACCACCTTCCATCTGCGCCAGGCCGACGAGCGCACCGTCGAGGGTGTCGGCTGGTTGATCGGCCGGCGCCAGGGCCTGCTCGGCGAGCTGAAGGCGCTTGCCTTCAAACCATTATTCAATGTCGCACTTCAGCAAGACCGCCGGGTGCTGAAATCGGCGAGCGACAATGCCCGTTTCGTGCCGCAGGCCGTGCCAGTGATCGGGCCCCTGGATTTCCTGCGTCGCGATATCGCCGCGATCATGGAGGGGAAGATGCCGCCGGCGGCGAGCGGGCCGAAAGTGCATGAGATCGAGCTGTGAATTAAAGTTCACGCATCTTGATCTGAGCGTCTGCGTGAATTATAGTTCACACATGATCGAGGTCCGGCAGACGGCCGATTTCACCAACTGGCTGGACGGACTTCGCGACGCTGCGGCTCGCCTGCGCATCGCTGCCCGCATTCGTCGGGTCGAAATCGGCAACATCGGTGATGTCAAATATTTCGATGGCATCGGCGAACTTCGGATCGACCATGGCCCAGGTTACCGGCTCTACTTTGTGAAGATCGGAAACGCCGTGATCATCCTGCTCTGTGGCGGCGACAAGTCCAGCCAAAGGCGCGACATCGCCAAGGCGAAACAAATGGCAAAGGAGATATGACGATGCCTCTCGAAACCACTCGCTTCGACATCCTCGATTACCTGAAAACCCCGGAGGATCGCTTGGCCTACATCGAGGCTGCCTTCGAGGATGGTGATCCTGCGCTCATCACGCATGCGTTGGGCGATGTAGCGCGCTCCATAGGCATGACGGCTGTGGCGAAAGAAGCTGGCGTCACGCGTGAGGCGCTCTACAAGGCATTGAGCGAAAAGGGCGACCCTCGCCTCAGCACACTGCTGGGTGTCACCAAGGCGCTTGGTCTGCAACTTGACGTGAAACCTATCGGCCCTGGCTCGCTCGGGGCATGAGCATATCAGCCCGGCCCGTTCCACTCGATATCCCGCGTCGACGCCGCCTGCAGGCTGATCCGCTCACGCCACGCCATCCCGGCGATCTCCGCCAGCGCCGGCCATTGCGCCCTGACCGGGGCTGAATCGCCCGGCCAATCGAGCAGTTCCTGGCCTTCGCGTATCGCCTTGCGGAAGCGGGCGAGCCCACCTGAACGAAGCGCCACCGGCAATCCATAGATCCACGTCGCGAGCCGCACCGTTTGCGGCAATGTGACGTCCGGCCTGACTTCCGGACCGTCGCCAAGCACAGCAGCGGCAAACCGCGCCGGATCGCGGAAGAAATGCAGGCCGCTGACCGCCCGCGGATTGCATTCGAGCGGCAGCACGCGGCCCCCCGGCTCGCGCATCAGGTCGAAGGAGATCTGCCCGGTCCAGGTCGTGCCCGCGACGATGCGCTCGACCAGATCGCGTGCAGCCTCGTCCTCGACCCGCTCGAAGAAGATGCCGGCGCCCTTGCCGGCGCGATAGGGAGAACGGTAGAGCGTCAGCGCCTTGAGCCGTCCCTCGCGCGCCACCGCATAGGCGCTGATCTCCTCGCCCTCGACGAAACGCTGCGCCACCCAGGGCATGGCAGGGGAGGGCGCGATCGCATCGAGGAAATCCGGTGTCGGTCGCAGCAGGACATGGCTGGCGAAGCGCGACCAGACCGGCTTGAACACCAGGTCGCGCGAGTGGCCGCGCACCGACTCCAGATCGTCGCGGGAATTGAGAAGCGTCGTCTCCGGCACCGCCAGGCCAAGCTGTTCGGCCAGCCGGATGAAGCTGTGCTTGTTGTGAACCTGCGCCAGCAACCTGATGTCGGGGGCGAACAATTTTGCCGGCATGGTCCTGCCGCGCCAGGCCAGCGCAAGGTGAAAGACTTCCTCGCAGGTCGGGATGACCAGTTGGACGTTTTCGGCTCTTGTCAGCGCTTCCACCGCATTCGCATAGGCCTGCGGCTCGAAGCGCGGCGGCGGCAGTCGATGATAGCGCGCGCAGGCCCTGCTCGCCGCCGCGACCGGCCGCGCCGGCGTGTCGGCCAGGATCACCCCGCGCCCGGCGCCGTGGACAAGGCGCGCCAGATGCAGCGCCGCCGGCGCGCGCGCGCCGGTTATCAGGATCGTTCCGTCAGCCCCCGGCATCGGTCACGCGGTCGTTTCAGCCGCGACGACCGTTGCGCGAAATCGCCGTGCTTGGCAATCGCGCTACTTCAAGTCGAGCTGCGTCCGCGACTACAGCCCCGCCTTGAATCGTTTCACCTTCTTGCTGGCATAGTCGCCATTGCGCAGGTCCGATTTGCCGCGGCGGTCCCTGAACTCATACCAGTCTCCGCTCGGAGATCTACGCTGGTAGATCACCTTGCCGGCCTGGCGATGCTCGAAGCAGCTCAAGGAGGTCTTGGCGCCCCATGAACCGCGCCAGGTAGCCCGGAAACACAGTTTGCCGCTGCCGGGCATGAACCAGATACCCTCGCCGTCGCTAGGCTTGTCCTCAGTGGACCAGGCCGTAAACTGCCGCTTGCTAACCGCAAAAAACGCGGCGCCATGGTTGCCCCAACGCCAGGAACGGTTCTTGTAGAGCTGATAGATGCCTTCTTCGGAGACGGCGGTGGCCTTCGCCGCCTTGTCGCCGATCCTGTTCGCGGCCTTGGCCATTGCGGCGTCCTGCAGGCCGATAACAAAAACGGAGCAGACCAGCGCCGCTCCGACAAACTTCCCCACTGCGCTTTTCACGATTTTACTCCGCCAACTGATTTACGCATACGCTTCACGCGCCGCCGAGCAGCTCGGCGGCAACCCCACTTCAACACCTTTAGCCGGAGCCCGTCCCGGTCTGGCCGGGACGAGCATGATCACGTCTCTTATGGCAAGACGTGCTGGGTCACCCGCCAGTCGGGCAGGCCATAGCCGCCCAGCCACGGCCAGACTTCCTTCTGGTTGAAGTAGACGACCGAGGTAAGGGCCGGAAACTCCGCATAGGACTTGCGCGAGTCGTCGGCCCATTTCGACACGTAGTCCTGCTTTCCGACATAGCCGAGTTCAGCCACGATAACCGGCTTGTTGAATTTCGCGACACGGTCATAGCCTGGCTTCAGCGTCTCTTCAAACGTCCGGTCGCGGCCGACCTCGTCATTGTCCTTCTTCTGCAGGCCGAACACCGAAAGGCCGATGACGTCGACATAGTTGTCGCCGGGATAGTATTTTTCCAGGCCTTCGACGCCCTTGGGCGACCACATGTATTTTGCCGCCGGCGCGGCCTTGCGGCAGACGTCCACCTCGCGCTTGTAGGCGGCGATCCAGTCCTTCGGCGCCCAGTTTGCCCAGGTGAAGCGGCCGTTGGTGTCTTCCATTTCCTGCGCCCAGCGGATGGTGACCGGGCTCTTCATCTGTCCGACGAGGTTGCAGATCGCCTGCATGTTGGCGTCGTACTTGCCGCTCAATATGCCATTCTTCAGCTCGGGCGGCGTGATGCGCCAGTCCTTCGACCATGTCCAAGGCTCGATGGTGATCAGCAGCGAACGGCCGCGCTGCTGGGCGTAGGCGTCGGCCAGCGGCAGTGTCGACAGGTCGACGTCTTCCCAAGGCAGGAACAGTTCCTCGATGCTGGCCGACTTGTCATTGCTGAAATCGCCATAAGGATCGTAGGAGCCGAACGCCGACGCGGCCGAGCTCGTCTTGATCGGATCCGTTCCCGTCTGCGAACCCGCCGACGCTGGCAAGGCCACGCTGAGAATAAGCGCCGACACAAGCGCGGTTGCTGTAGAGAGTTTCATACCCGCCTCCGATGGGCTTCAATGTCCCGCTGGACCTTGAAGCTTGCCACAACGTGCCGACTGAAGCCGGCACGCAAACCCAATATCGGTTTGCCGACGTGATGCGGGTTTTCTGAGCGACTAGAACTGGCACGTTCTACGCTGTGCCGTCCGTTATTGTGGTCTCTCCAACCTCTATAGCTGGATCTTGAGACGAGGTCGCCGCGATACTCACAAATTCGCGTCAACATTACGATATTAACCCTCTCTCATATGAGAGCCTATGCTCGGCGAGAGTCAAGCGCAATTAACCGTTACTTAACCTTATAGCTGCCGGTATGGTTAACGGAAGGTGGCTCGCGCTGGCCCCGTGCGTTTCACCTCAGCCGGGCGTTGCGGCCGCGCGCCGACCGTGAAGGTCGCGGAAGCCGCGGTTGGTTAACCAGTTTCCAATAAGCTTGGTTAACGAAAACCTAATTCTGTTGACACTGCATTAGCTCAAGCTGATTCTGTAGCGGGGATGAATGCGTTCGACCGGCTCAGCCGGGCGGACAGGGCGTGGGTAGTATGGGCGTATCTGGGGATGCCGGCGTTGTCGGCGGCAAAACGACGTCAATGGGCAAGGCTGGCGCGGTTTCGACCGGCCACGGCCCCAAGGGTCCTTATCTCGTGCCGGTGCTCACGCCGCGCCAGCAATTGATCTTGCGGCTTGGCCTTGCTTCCTGGTTCGTCGCGCTGGCTTTCTTCTGGTCCTGGTGGCTGCGGCCCGAGCATATCGATCATGTCGGGCCCTTTGCCTTCGCCACAATCGTGCTGGCCTGGCTGACCTTGATGCCGATGTATTTCCTGCTCAACGTCCATGCCTCGAGGAAGTCGTCGAAGCTGCACATGATCCCGAAGCATTCGCGCGTCGCCATGGTGGTCACCAAGGCGCCGTCGGAGCCTTTCGCCGTGGTGCAGCGCACATTGGAAGCGATGCTGGCGCAGGACTATCCGCACGACACCTGGCTTGCCGACGAGGATC